>NZ_DAIUCO010000066.1:0-20999 GCF_036846085.1 Noviherbaspirillum sp.
CGCGAGAACGATCCACAGGCCATGCGCGCCATCGTCGAAAGCATCGCCCACACCACCGATGCCACCGTCCATCTGGCCAATCGCCTGCTGACGCTCGCGCGCGCCGGCCATGGCGCCGAAGCCGATCTGCTGAATGTCTCGCTCACCGACATCGCACGGCAGGCAGGACTTGAACTGGCGGCGCAGGCGGTGAAGAAAAACATCGACTTGTCGCTGGATGCGGCCGCTGAGGTCATGGTGCTCGGAACGCCGTGGATGCTGCATGAAATGGCAATCAATCTGATCGACAATGCAATCCGGTACACGCCGGCCGGCGGCTCGGTTATTTTGCGTGTGTTCGATGATGGCCAGCCGGTCCTCGAAGTCGAAGACAGCGGACCCGGTATTCCGGAGGCGGAACGGGAGCGCGTATTCTCGCCGTTTTATCGCGTACCGTCCGCCCAGGAGGTGAATGCGGGCGGAAGCGGACTGGGGCTGGCGATCGTTCGCGATCTCGCCGCCATGCATCGTGCAGCGGTCGATCTTTCCGATGGGGGGAACAGTGGCAATGGTGCTGGGAGCGGTGCCGGATTGAAAATCACCGTGCGCTTTCCGGCTGACAAGGCCTGACAAATCTCAAGCGCCAGTGGCGGATGCTACGGTTAAATGAACAAACCGACATGCGCAGGGCGCTTGCCTTGCCGCTTTGAACTATTTGCAGTCACGGTGCAACCAACTATACGTCGCGCCATCTAAAAGCCGGCCGGACTTTCGACCAGGCCAACCGGCTTTGCGTATATCGTGCAAATCTAGCCGCCAAATCTTTTCATTTCAGGAACATATTCATGGTGCGACCACTTCGCCAACTCAAATGGATGCCCGTCTTGCTGGCATCGCTGCTACTTTCCGCCTGTGGCGGCGGAGGCGATGGCGCCCCCGCGCTCGTGACGACCAGTGCGCCGCTCCAGGAAACCGGTGGGCCGACCGCAATAGGCAATACCGCGACCGATGGCATCAACTGGTTCAATTTCCGGCGCCAGCAGATCGGTTTGCCGGCCACGACCCGCAATGCCCAGATCGATGACGCCGCCTTGGGACATTCCAATTACCAAAGACAGAACGGCATCACCCACGACCAGATTCAGGGCCGGCCCGGCTTCACCGGCGTCAGCCTGTTTGACCGACTCACTGCCGCCGGCTATCGCTTCCCGCAAGGCGGCTATACCGGTGAAGTCATTGTCCGCACCGGCGACAGCTCCGGCTTTAACGCCGCCGAGGACCTGGTTGCCGCGATCTATCACCGGTTTGTCATTTTTGAGCCGGTATTCAAGGAAATCGGCGCGGCGGCCTCCACCGCCTCGTCGGGCAGTATCTACATCACGACCAATTTCGCAGTCAATGGCTTGCGGCCGGTCCTCGGCACGGGCAATTTCGTCACTTATCCGTTCAATGGACAACAGCGGGTACCGACGAATTTCTTCAGTGACAGCGAAGAGCCGGATCCGGTGCCGGACCGCAACGAAGTCGGCTACCCGATCAGTGTCCATGCCGACATTACCTCGACCGTGAATGTGCAGACGTTTACCGTACGCCCGAGCGGCGGCAATGCATTGCCGGTCAGGCTGCTCGACCGCACTTCCGATCCGCATATGATCGAGTCGAATACCACATCGGCTGCCTCCATCGTTCCGCTTTCGCCATTGGCGCCCAACACTCTCTACGAAGTGCGCTTCGCGGGCAATGTGGATGGCGTGAGCGTCGACCGTTCGTGGTCGTTCAGGACACAATAAGCGGCAATGTTGCGCCGGGATGCGGCAGGAGCCATCCCGGCGTTAAATGCGATCGGGATGGAACAATCGTGCCGGCCGATTCTCCAAGCGGTTTTGGAGTCTATGGAGTCTGATATGGCGGCAGAAAGATACACCAAGGCTGACTGGATCGTCGAGGCGGATATTCAGCGGCTTGAAGGCGGCAAATACCAGGGCGTCGTGCTGGTCACCCGCGGCAATGGCGCAGCACAAGCAGATGGCGCGCAGCATGTCGTCGATGCCGTGTCGATCACACCGGAAGAAGCGCTCGATGAGGCGAAAGCGCTTGCCCACCGCATCCTCTCCGACTTGAAGACAGATTCCTGATCACGCCTTTTAACTTTCAATACCAAGAAAAAACCCGCTCGTGGCGGGTTTATGAAATTCCCAGGTATGGGTTGGGGATGGCATCAATCGTTACGCTGGATGACAGGCTCCCGGTGCGCGAAGCACCTCTCGGTGCCGGCACTCGTATATGCCCTCGGCAATTAAAATTATTTTTATAGTGCCGCAGGTATATGCCGGAGCGAGTTGGCGTCAAAGTGTAACAATATTCCAGCATTTGTAAACAGAAAAACGAACATCCGGCCATTTCTTGGTAATTGTCCGCGCTTTCCTCAAACGTCACCCAGGTTCGACTGATCGCTGCACGCCTTGTTCTATCCGTGTTTTCTGATCGTTGAATCCCCTTTGATCGCCATCCCATCCCAATCTAATGCTTGCATAGAATCAATATTGCTGAAAAGGTTATTTCTGGTAACAATTTCATTCATAAAACATTGAACTTGTGCAAAATCATCAAGTCATTTACATACACGAAACATGTTAGATAGCGAGTCTATTCAACGCGGATTTTGTTCAGGCTCATGAATTGTGAGACTTGGTAAACAAGCGCTGTTATAGCGTCGTATGAAGCCTATGGAAGTGAATCCTCTGCCGAATATCCCAAGCTGAAGATGGGCATAAAGTGCTTCTAACGGTCGTCAATATGCAGTATCGCAATTTAATTTTGCGTTTCCCATATCTATGGCTGGCGACGCAAGGCCATACAGGATGTAATCGAAGCATTCGCTCGCGAAAAGGCGGGTTGCGAGGGTAACGAAAGGGAAGCAAGTTGAACCATCTTATCGTGCAGGCGATTCATCAAAAGCGCTTTTTGAAATTGCGGTATTACGGGTATTTTCGTATCGTCGAACCCCATGCCTACGGCTTGGATAGTGTTGGTGATGCGGTGCTGGTGTGTTATCAGGTCTCGGGAGAGGGATTATCAGGCGCCGCTACCGGCTGGAAACGATTAAAGCTGTATGAGGCAGTGTCGGTGACTGAAACCGATGAAACGTTTTCCGGCCCTCGTCCAGGTTATGTTCCCGAAGATATTGCGTTTCATGCGGTGTTCGCGCAGTTGTAGACTGCCGTCGCATACCTGTATCTTCATTGCGGACAAAGCATCGTCTGCCTCATATCGCTATTGCGGACAGTCGATCCAATTGGTTCGCATTCAGGCTCAAGAAAAGCGGCAGCCAGGGAGATGTCCGCACACCTCCAAGGCTGCCTAACCGCCGCCCATTCACCGTTCCAGGCTGGACAGCGGCTGGCCCAATTTTGCCTAAAGATTAAGCATTTGGATTGATTTTTTACAACTGTCTGAAAACACCCTACACAGTTGTCGCTCAATGACATCATGTGTACTGGCCAATGTAGTCCTGATAAGCTGGTTTCATCAACATTATTTCTTTAATGGGAATAATGTATTTCGAAATGTGATGTTTATCGCGTCAAACGAAATGGTTAGACTGCCTTCCATCGATGAGCACACAACAGAGTGCGACTCACCGAGGCAGGACCCGACGGGCAGCAATTTTGCCTTGCCGCCGAGCCCCGAGTCATCAACTTAACCATGTGAGAAAAATATGAATGCTAAAAAATTGATCGCCGCTGTCGCCGCCTTGGCTGTTGCCGGTTCCGCGTTTGCAATCGGCAGCGATGACACCGCCCACTACAGTCTCGGAAAATCATCCTCGAAGACACGCGCCGAAGTCATGGCCGAACTGCGCCAGGTGCAGGCGGACGGTACCTACATCGTCGGCGGCCAGGAATTCGATGGCCAGATCCCGGCAACCCAGACGCAATATGCGCGCACCGCTCCGAAAGGAACAGAGACTGCGCAGAGCGACAAAGCATCCAATGCAGTAAAAACCAACTGAGCAACCCGCTCGATGTCTTGTTGACGTCGTCCCTATTGGGACAAGCAACAACTGGAAAAGCCGCCCGTTTGCATGGCGGCTTTTTCATGTCGCTTTCGCCCTAGCCTTGTCTTCTTTCATCGCTGAATTGCAGCACGACGCTGGCATGCGAAACCGATCTGATTTCGTCGCCCAGCGCAACACAGGTATTTGCCTCCCAAAGCCGGTTCGCGACGCGACGCACTTCCCTTGCTTCTCGAGCCAGATCCTTCTCCAGTCGTATTCCGAGCGTGTTCGCCCGTATCGATTCCGCTTCCAGCAAGCTTGCCAGTGTCGATAAGTGCTCCGCTATGCAACGGGTATCAATATTTTCCGTCATCATCATTTCCTTTCTTTTCGAAGATGCGTGCTCGTAACGAGTGCAATTGGTGCAGGGAGTGCACAACCGGAAGGCGTTTCATCCGCAGAGTTGCCTGCCATGCCGTCATTCGCGCTTCAGAGGTGCGTTCGCTGTGCCTGTCGTCGAATACGCAAGCAGCATGCCGTGATGCCTCGTTGCGATGCTAGTCGGGAATGGATATCAGCAGAGGAAAGGGATTGATCGCGCCGGTGCGCGTGTAGATGCCGTAGTGCAAATGCGGTGGTGTATCGATGGCATTGCCGGTGTTGCCCACGTAGCCGAGGACCGTACCCCGTCGTATCCGCTCCCCGGAGGACAGGAGTGCGAACCCATCCAGATGGGCGTAGTAATGCCTCTGTCCTCCCGGTCCCAGCACCCAGACGACATTCCCGCCAAGCCTGTTCTGGCCGCGACGAATCAGGATTCCTTCAGTGGTGGCCTGCACTGGTGTGCCGCGACGGGAAAAAATATCGATGCCCTCATGGCGCCGTCCTCCTGGCCGGGAGGCATGCCAGGTATCGCGTATCACGCCCGGTTTGATGCCCGAGACAGGCATGCCGACCTTCACCGGCACCGGCATGGACACCAGCCGCGATGCATATAGAGCCGCATCGAGCATCGGAAGCGCAACGCCAAGAACCGCCGTCCAAAGCACAGCGAAGAAAATGACCCGGAACGCTCCGGTCATGTGTGTTGGCGTCATGTCAGGGTGCTTCACGCACCGCTGCGATCGCATTCAGCATGTCGTCATCGGACAACTGCTCGTCCCATTGAAGCGGCAGATCGACATGCACAGACTTTTCTCCGCCGCTTGGCGTACACACCACCGACACTTGGCCATTGCCGTCCTGCAGACGCTTTTCCGCTTTGCGCGCGATGTCGGCGCTAGCGCCTGTCATGGCTTGCACGCAGGTCCATGCGACGCCATCCCCGCCCTGGATTTCCCATTGTTTCATCATGGCCTTTCAATGCGGTTATCCCAGTCGGATAGATCGCACGGAGCCGCGCCGGTTCGCCGGACGACGCCTGCGCCACTCGTGTTTCGAGCGATGATCCGGCGCCGATTAGAAGGATTAAAACCAGATTAAGCAAGGAGAAAAATGCATGTAACTGGTTGAAATAAAAAGATTTTTCAGAATGATCCGCACGCTCGGCAAACGTCCCCGGCTCGCTTCGGAAACGCGTCTTGCACGCTTCGGGAACGAGCCCTTCTCGCTGCACCTACGTGTCCGATCGCTTCACCTACGACAGGTCTCCACGCTCGACAGACGATACTTTTGCAGCCTTTTCGGGTTAAGGAGCGGCTTGTGCGGTGCTGACAGTCAAAAAAATGCCGGATAGACCGGGCGATTGGGTCGGAATTTGGCGCCTTCGGTGCTGAACCATCGCTTGAAATACGAGTGTCTTCTTTCAAAAGAGCGGCAAGCCACGCTCGACATACGATAACCGCGCGTCAGAAGGGCCTCCGCCACGCTCGAAATACGTGTCAGAAGCGTGACGAACCCGTTCCCTTCCTTTGCCACGCTCCACAAACGATAAAAGTTGCTGAATTCACCCTGTTTCCCACCGTCGGAATCAGGAACCATGCGGGAATCCGGTCCTCCGGCCCGCTCGGATGCATCGCTCGGACAACGATAGCAGGGCTTCCCCAATGCCGACCGCTGTCGACCCACGCTTGAAAAACGAGGAACACCGCATTTTTGCGCTGCAAAAGTTCATTGGGCCTCGCTCGAAAAACGTGTTTCAACGGTACAACTACGCGGGTCCACGCTTAAAAAACGAGGGACCGCATGTTACCTTTGCCGCTCGACAATAAAATTATGGAAACGGGACATGCCGCCTTCAGGGATCATGCATAAGCCGCTGAGCGATGCCTTGCAAAAGATTGAGCAAACCCTGGCGTCGAAGCGAAAAGCGCGTTCGCGGCAAACCCAGATGGCCTTTGATGAGAACGGGCAGATGGTGGACGATGCCGTTCAAAGTGACGTCGAACAGGTCCTGAAAATCATTCAGCTCCCGCTCTGGGAAAACCAGGTACGCGGACTGCCCAACCCGCTGGCCCGATCGGCGCTTTTCAGCGTCGCACGCCAGAACGAACCGCGCCAGCACTTGAAAGAGCGGCCGATCACTTCCGTCAAAGGCGTAGAAATTTTCTATACCGGCGAGGAATTGCGACAGGACGACGAAGACGTGTTTCTGAACCTGGTGCACCTGGCACGCAGCCAACCTCTCGGGCACGAGGTTTCCTTTACCGCCTACTCGATGCTCAAGTCGATGGGCTGGCCGACATCGTCTCCTTCCTATGAGCGCTTGCGCCTGTGCATCCTGCGCCTGACCGCCAACGCGGTCGAAATCCGTTTCGATGCGGGTTCCGGCAAGCGTGGCTATGGCGGCACCCTGGTCCAGGAGTTCACGTTCAAGGACGAAACCGACCGTCAATGGAAAGTCAGGCTCAATCCGAAGCTCATTACCCTGTTCGGCGCCGATGCGTACACCCAGCTCGACTGGCGGCAGCGCCTCAAGCTGCGTTCGCCGCTGGCCAAGTGGCTGCACGGTTTTTACTTCACCCACCGCGAACCCTTCGGATACAAGGTCGAAACGCTCAAGGGCTTATGCGGTTCGTCCGCGCAGCAGCTCTACCACTTTCGCAACGGTTTGAAAAAAGCGCTCGATTTGCTGGTGGAGCAGGGCTTCCTCAAGTCATGGAAGATCGATCCGATGACCGACGTCGTCACGGTAGTGCGTGCCACGCGGACGCAATCGCTTCCACAGCTTGGCGCGTAGCGTGGAGCCATGGAGCCATGCGCCGTGTGAATGTGAAGAACGCAGTTTGACAATAACGGGAGATAGGGATGACGCCGCAGAAACTACTCGCATTGATGGAAAACAGCATCATCAAGACCGGATTACTGAAAAACACCTCGGTATACGGGCGACCGGAGAAGTTGACACTCACCGAGGAAAAGTTTTTCAAGGGCGTTGACGCCAAGGGAAAATCGATCCCGATCTACAACCTGAAACAGGCCACCGGGTCCGGAGACGAATTCCTGTCATACATCTGCGATTACAAACGCGGTGAATTGCACTATCAAATACTCGGCCGCGAAGCGAATTTTTGCTTCACCATCACCATGAATGGATGCACTTTCGGTGTTGGCGCCGCGGCATCCGACGGCACGGTCATGGTCACGCATGGAAATCAGGCGGACGTAAAAGACGGCGCAGACGTGCCGAGCGGCGACATGTTCGCAAAGCAGCGTACCTTGGCGACGCAGTTTCACGGACCGGATGTCATGTTGCTCGAGCCATCCCAATATCGTCCAACCAACAAGGAAAATATTTCGACCTTCGGTATATGGATGAATGGCGCCTGGAACTTCTTTTATCAGTCGTATCAGGTTGTCGGCAGCGGCCAGATGCAGTTGAACGGGCTGTTTCCGTTCAAGACCAATATGCTTACAGGATGATCAGGATGCGGCGATCTGCAGTGTCCGGTCTTTCCGGAAAGTACGGCTTTTTGAATATCTAGAATGAAATCGATGCACCTTGGTATTTTTTTGAAAAACGGCGAAATTACGGTGTAATATTCGACCGCTGTATCAAAAAATCCGTTTTCAGGATAGAAGAGTGAGACCCGGAGCCCGCAAGGCACAAGCCACGCGGGCTTTTGTGTTTTTGTGATATTCATTTTGTGAATGCTTCATATCACGAGAATAAAGCAGACAGCTATGCTGCGCTGCATTAAAGTTGCATCTGTCTCCTCCAACTCTCCGTGAATTGGATTTAGCCCGCTCCCGTAGCGGGCTTTTTTTTGTAGTGCGCGGGCAGAAGCGTCTACATCACCGCGAACCGGTAACCAATTTTTTAGCAGTCATCTGCAAACGCATTATGCAAAAAGGCGGGAGAGCCCCGCCTTTCCTGCTTCATTGATACGTTCAAGCATCTATTTGCCAAAGCTATCCTTGATATTGCCGACAATCTTCTGGGTTTTGCCTTCTACTTGCTTGTCTGTCCCTTTTGTTTGCTGATTCTTGTCATTCAAGGCTTCGCCTGCCTTTCTTTGAAGCTTGCCGGCGACATCCTTGATGCTTCCTTTTACCTGATCCTGGTTCATATCAATCTCCTGTTGAAGGTTGCCATGTTGATTGGACGACATCGAAATTCGATGGTTCCTTCTACATCACGGTGTAAGGGTATTTGCATCCACGTCGAGAACGTTTTTTCACTTCAGTGTTTTAGAGAAGATGCAGTAACACGTCACCAGCAAACTCAGAACTCAGGCGGAAGAATTTCCGTGAGTAAAAGTCTATTGATAGATATCAAGCTTGCAGCAATGAACAAATATCAAATTTGGTAATTTTCATTGTAGTATTTGGCCGCTGCACCAAAAAAATCCATTCCCAAGGATAGTCGAGAGAGAGACAAGGAGCCCGTGAAGCCACAAGCTAAACGGGCTTTCTTTTTGGATATATAACGGATGAATATATCGATATCACGATAATAAATAGGACAAATATGATGCGACGCATTATATTGAAACTTGTCTCCTCCAACTCCCTGTGAATTGGATTTAGCCCGCTCTCGCAGCGGGCTTTTTTTTGGGCGGCAGATCGGCTCCGGCGATGCAGGACGCAGCGATGTCTGGATTGACGCTTACTTGCCGATGCAGAATCGGCTGAAGATGACGCCTAATAGATCATCGGAAGTGAATTCGCCGGTAATGCTGTTCAGGCGTTCCTGCGCCAGTCGCAAATCCTCCGCCAGCAAGTCGAGCGCCTGATCATTGATCCGATGCGTGCTGGCTGCATGCTCTCCGGCGATATCAAGATGATGGCGCGCCGCCTTCAGTGCCAGGAGATGCCGCTCGCGCGCCAGAAAACGGGATTCGCCGGTCTGCTGCCATCCGGCGACACGAAGCAGTTCAGCGCGAAGCAACTCCATGCCGGTCCGGTCCGTCGCGGAGACATAGATATGCGTTGCATCCGGCATGCGATCGACGGCAGGCCGGTGGCCGGACAGATCGATCTTGTTCCAGATGCGCAGCACCGGCACATTGTTCGGCAGGCGACTGACGATGTCTTCATCGGCGCGCGTCGGCCCCCGGCTGGCATCCAGCAAATGCAGGATCACATCCGCTTTCTGCACCTCGCCCCAGGTACGCTCGATACCGATCCGCTCCACTTCATCTCCAGCGTCCCGGATGCCGGCGGTATCGATGATGTTGAGCGGGATGCCCTCCATTTGTATGGTTTCCGTCACCTTGTCGCGCGTGGTGCCGGCGATCGGTGTAACGATGGCAACATCGGCGCCGGCCAACGCATTCAGCAGCGACGACTTGCCGACATTCGGCTGCCCGGCGAGCACCACATTCAGGCCATCGCGCAAAAGCGCACCTTGGGCAGCTTGGTTGAAAATGTCATCGAGGTTTTGCCGGATACGGTCCAGTTGGCCGCGTGCATCGGACTTTTCCAGAAAATCGATCTCCTCTTCCGGAAAATCCAGTGTCGCTTCCACCAGCATGCGCAAATGCACCACCTTGTCGACAAGTTCATGAATCGCCTTGGAAAATACGCCCGACAGCGACTGGGACGCCGATTTGGCCGCCGCCTCGGTCGAGGCTTCGATCAGATCGGCAACGGCTTCGGCCTGCGCAAGATCCAGCTTGTCATTGAGGAAAGCGCGATGGGTGAATTCCCCCGGCTGCGCAAGCCGCAATCCGATGCCTTCGCCGGCCGCGATGCAGCGCGCCAGCAGCATCTGCAGCACCACCGGACCGCCGTGCCCTTGCAACTCCAGCACGTCTTCGCCGGTGTAAGAATGCGGTGCCTTGAAATACAGGGCGAGACCCTGGTCGATCACACTGCCGTCGGCCTGCCGGAACGGTAGATAGGTGGCGTGGCGCGGCGGTAACTGCCCGACGCCGCAAACCGCCTGTATAACGCTGTCCAGGTTCTTGCCCGAGATGCGCACCACGCCGATGCCGCCGCGTCCGGGTGCGGTGGCGATCGCGGCGATGGGAGAAGAGTCGTAGTTCATGAATTGATTTTACTGATGGGGTTCGTAAGGCAAAGCGGGGAAAAGACGAAAAGTCGTCCAGGTGTTGGAAATTTGTCCTTGGCACGGGAAAACAAGCCGGATTGAACAGATCAATGAGCCGAACAGGCGCGCCAAACAAAAAAGCCCGTGACACGCACGGGCTTTTTCGCGAAACGCTGGCGTCAAGCCGCCTGTCCTTTTTCGATTTTCCGGGTAATTACCCACTGCTGTGCGATCGACAGGATGTTGTTCACTACCCAGTACAGCACCAGGCCCGCCGGGAAGAAGAAGAACATCACCGAGAAAATGATCGGCATGAACATCATCACCTTCGCCTGGATCGGGTCCGGCGGGGTCGGGTTCAGCTTGGTCTGGATGAACATCGAGATTGCCATGACCACCGGCAGGATGTACCAGGGATCAGGAGACGCCAGATCCTGGATCCAGCCGAGCCACGGCGCATTACGCATTTCGACACTGGCCAGCAGCACCCAGTACAACGCGATGAACACCGGGATCTGGACCACGATCGGCAGGCAGCCGCCGAGCGGGTTGATCTTTTCGGTCTTGTACAGCTCCATCATCGCCTGGTTCATCTTCTGCGGATCGGACTTGTGACGCTCGCGGATCGCCTGCATTTTCGGCGTCACGGTCTTCATTTTCGCCATGCTGCGATAGCTGGCCGCCGACAGCGGGAAAAAGGCCAGCTTGATCAGGACGGTCAGGACGATAATGGTCCAGCCCCAGTTGCCGAGCACCTTGTGGATCTGGTCCATCAGCCAGAAGATCGGTTTGGCAACGATGGTCAGCCAGCCATAGTCCTTCACGAGGTCGAGGCCCGGCGCCAGCTTTTCCAGCGTCGCCGATTCTTGCGGGCCGGAATACAGGCGCGTGTCCATGGTTGCTGTCGCGCCGGGCGCAATGGTGCCGACCGGCAGAATATTGCCGACAGCAAAAAGGTTGTTATCGACTTTCTTGGTATAAATTTCCCGTGCTACGCCATCCTTCGGCAGGAAGGCGGACACGAAATAATGCTGCACGATCGCGATCCAGCCGCTGTCGGCCTTGGTGACGTGCTTGGCCTTGCCTTCATCGATATCGTCAAAGTCCAGTTTCTGGAATTTCTCCGCTTCGGTGTAGATCGCCGGCCCCGTGAAGGTACTGTAGAACTGCGACTCGCCCGGCGGCGAACTGCCGTCGCGGACCAGTTGCAGGTACAGCGACGGATTGATCGGCGCACCGCTGTTATTCACGATCTGGTGCTGAATGCCGATCGTGTACTCGCCGCGCCGGAAGGTGTAGGTCTTGATCAGTCTGACGCCGCTTTGCTCCGACTCCATCACAAGCTGCAGTTCATTGGCGCCGTCAAGCGCGCGCGGGCCGGGACGGACCGCGAAACTGGACTTGTGATTCGGGAACGGACCGCCAATCAGGCCGGTCTGGCCGAGATAGGTATGGCCGTTGCCGGATTCGAACAACACCATGTTCTTGGACTGGTCGACCGTGTCCTTATGCTTGAGCAATTCGAGTCGCTGCAGTTGGGCGCCGGAGGTATCGATCTCGGCCTTGATCACATCGGTCGTGATGGTGACCACCTCGCTTTTGGCAGTCGCCGGTCCGCCGGGCACGACCGCGGCGGTCGGGGCGCCAGCCTGCTGGGTCGCTTGCGGGACATCGGCCCGTCCGGCGGCGGGAGGAGTGCCGGCTGTGCCTGGCTTGGCGGTTTGGGTCGCCGTCGGAAAGAACATCGACGGTTTGCCGTTGTAGCGCATCCAGTTGTCCCAAAGGATCAGCATCGACAACGAGAATACAACCCACAGGACGGTACGTCGGATATCCATATGCATAGTTAACAAGTAATGTGAGAAATTCAGGAATGAGTGCAGCCGCAGCCATGCGATGGCCCGGAGGTTTTCTGCGGCACCGGATCGACTCCGCCGGGGTGCCACGGATGACACTTGCACAAGCGTTTCGCCGTCAGCCAGGAACCCTTTACCGTGCCGTGCACGCCGATCGCCTCGATCGCGTAGTTCGAGCAGGTCGGATAAAACCGGCATGTTTGCCCGAGAAAAGGGCTGATGCCCAGCTGATAGCCGCGCAATAGTAACAGCAGTAGCGCTTTCACCGGTCGCTCCGCAGGTTTTGCGGCGACAACAGCCGGGTAAGCTCATCGCGCAGCATGCGTTTCAAATGGGCCGATGTGGCCGGGCCATTCTTGGAATTGACGGGTTTGGACAGGCGCACGATGCAGTCGAATGGCGGCAATGGCGTCTGGCGAAACAACTCGCGCGTGACGCGTTTGATGGTATTGCGCGTGACGGCGCGCGGTGCGAAGCGCTTGGCGGCGACAATGCCGAGGCGGGCATGGGACAGTTGATTGCTTCGAGTGTACAGCACGAAGTGCGCTGTCCGCTGCACGGGCCGCAAACGAAAAACGGATGAAAAATCATCCGTTTTAACGATTCGCCGGTCGCGTGAGTAATCTCCGGTCACGCCAGCAGCTTGGGCGGTGCAGCGCTTGGCTTAAGCAGCCAGGCGCTTGCGGCCTTTGGCGCGGCGTGCGTTCAGCACAGCGCGACCGCCGCGGGTTGCCATGCGAGCGCGGAAGCCATGGGTACGCTTGCGGCGGACGACGGAAGGTTGGTAGGTACGTTTCATGTTGGTTCTCGCAAATCAGCAAAGGTGGGTTGGATATCACGCCGGCCTGTGTTTTGCACGGTAGCTACAAAACTCAACAAGCGATAGACAGTGAACCCGCAATTAGACATCAGTTTCTGCTTCTGTGTCAATCACTTAGCCGGATTATGGCCAAGCCGGAAACGTCGCTTTTGTTTCCCAAATCAAGCTCTCCCTGTGGATAACTTTCCTCGGCGGAGGTAGAATAGACCCCATCGTGTGGTGCCTCCCTTCCTCTGCAGCGACGCTTTAAAAATCTGCCGCGCAGTTCCTTCCAGACCTGCGCGGCACATTTTTAGGGGCGTCCGGCATGTCGATGGAAGATGCGAGGGTCCGCTTTCCGCACCCAATTACAAGACAATTCATGGAAAATTTCTGGCAGACCTGCTCCGCCTTGCTGGAGCAAGAGCTCACGCCGCAACAGTTCAGCGCATGGATCAAGCCGCTGGCGCCGCTCGATTATGAAGATGGCAAGTTGCGCATTGCGGCGCCGAACCGGTTCAAGCTCGATTGGGTGAAAACCCAGTTTGCCAATCGCATCACCACACTGGCATCCGAATACTGGGATGCGCCGATCGACGTGCAGTTCGTCCTCGATCCGCGGCTCAATGCGGCAAAAAAGACGGTTGCGCCGGCCCCGGCCGCCACCAACGGAAACGGCAATGCCAATGGCGGCAATCATCCGATGATGAACGGCATGCCGGACCCGATCGAGATCACCGAACGCAACGAAGCGCCGGTCGACCACACCCCGCGCCGCGACCAGAGCCGTATCAACAACGCGCTGACCTTCGAAAGTTTCGTGACCGGCAAGGCCAACCAGCTGGCGCGTGCCGCCGCCATTCAGGTGGCCAACAATCCCGGCGTTTCCTACAATCCGTTGTTCCTGTACGGCGGTGTCGGCTTGGGAAAAACCCACCTTATACATGCCATCGGCAACCAGGTTCTCACTGACAATCCGAACACCCGCATCCGATACATCCATGCTGAACAGTATGTTCGCGACGTAGTGACCGCTTACCAACGCAAGGGTTTCGACGATTTCAAACGGTATTACCATTCCCTCGATCTGCTGCTGATCGACGATATTCAATTCTTCGCCGGCAAGAGCCGGACGCAGGAGGAATTCTTCTACGCGTTCGAAGCATTGATTGCAGCCAAGAAACAAATCATCATCACCAGCGATACGTATCCGAAGGAAATCAGCGGCATGGATGACCGGCTGATTTCCCGTTTCGATTCCGGTCTGACCGTGGCAGTCGAGCCGCCTGAACTGGAAATGCGGGTTGCCATTCTGCTAAAAAAGGCGACCCAGGAAGGTGCGGTATTGTCCGACGATGTTGCGTTTTTCGTTGCCAAACATTTACGTTCCAACGTCCGTGAACTGGAAGGGGCGTTACGAAAAATTCTGGCGTATTCCCGTTTTCACGGTAAAGACATTACGATCGATGTTGTCAAAGACGCATTGAAAGATTTGCTTTCGGTCCAAAATAGACAGATATCGGTTGAAAATATCCAGAAGACGGTGGCGGACTTTTTTAACATCAAAGTCGCGGACATGTACTCGAAAAAGCGTCCTGCGAATATTGCCCGCCCGCGCCAGATTGCGATGTACCTTGCAAAAGAGTTAACGCAAAAGAGCTTGCCCGAAATCGGAGAATTGTTTGGCGGCCGGGACCATACCACCGTGTTGCATGCAGTACGGAAAATCGCCGCCGACCGCAGCAAGAACCCGGAAGTCAACCACGAGTTGCATGTTCTGGAACAGACATTGAAAGGCTAAGGCGGCTGCTTCGTGACTTGTGGATAACTTTTGCCGGCACGCCAATGCCGGCGGGCCCGAAGGACCTGAAAGGACTCATTTTTGTTTTCGAGAAGCAGTACCTTTTCTGTCAAAATAGAGCTGCCTTTTTGGCATTTAATTAACAGGCAACCGAGCCGTGCCGCGCATCGATCGCCCGACATGTTGATCGCAGGGAGTAATGGTGAGGGCGGCCACCGGAGAGATAGGCCGGCACACTATTGCGGCGTCGCAGCAAGGCGGCAAACACTATCAGGAAGCACCGCGCGACACGCGCGCAAGCAGCATCAGTAGATTCACAATCAGGAAACTGTCTCAACCAATAAGGATAAAAGCATGCAATTGGTTAAAACCACCAGAGACACGCTTCTCCGGCCACTGCAGATTGTGAGCGGTATTGTCGAGCGTCGGCACACATTGCCGATTCTGGCCAATATCCTCATCCGCAAGGAAGGTGAAAAAGTGTCTTTCCTGTCGACCGACATCGAAGTGCAGATCACCACGCACGCCGACGTCGGCAGCGGCGGCGAAGTTGCCGCCACGACCGTCGCGGCGCGCAAGCTGCTCGACATCCTGCGCGCATTGCCCGACTCCGGCGACGTATCTCTGTCGCTGGCCAACAAGCGCATGACGGTCCAGTCCGGCAAATCGCGCTTCGCATTGCAGACGCTGGCCGCCGAGGAATTTCCGACCGTGGCGCAGGCAGAGCAGTACAACGCTACCGTCACCTTGCCGCAGAAGACATTGAAGCACCTGTTCAACATGGTGCATTTTGCAATGGCGCAGCAGGACATCCGCTATTACCTGAACGGCCTGCTCCTGGTGGTCGATGGCAAGAATGTCATTGCGGTCGCCACCGATGGCCACCGGCTTGCGTTCTGCCAGGTCGAGACGGATCAGAATTTCCCGCGCCAGGATGTGATCATCCCGCGCAAGACCATTCTCGAACTGCAGCGCCTGCTGGAAGAAATCGACCAGCCGGTGCAACTGGACATCGCGAACAACCAGGTCAAGCTGACCTTCGCCGACATCGAACTGATTTCGAAGCTGGTCGAGGGGAAGTTCCCGGATTACACCCGCGTGATCCCGAAGGGATACAAGAACGATTTCAC
The DNA here is from genome assembly GCF_036846085.1 of Noviherbaspirillum sp. Taxonomy (NCBI): domain Bacteria; kingdom Pseudomonadati; phylum Pseudomonadota; class Betaproteobacteria; order Burkholderiales; family Oxalobacteraceae; genus Noviherbaspirillum; species Noviherbaspirillum sp. The sequence goes on from NZ_DAIUCO010000066.1 coordinate 15,996, forward strand.
GATCAACCGCGACCAGTTGCTCCGCTCCCTGCAGCGCGCGGCGATCATGACCAGCGACAAGTTCAAGGGCGTGCGCTGCATCATCAGCCCGGGCAGCATGAAGATCAGCTCGACCAATGCCGACCAGGAAGAGGCGGTCGAGGAAATCGAAATCGATTACGGCGGCGACAGCGTCGATATCGGTTTCAACGTCACTTACCTGCTCGACGTACTGAACAACCTCAAGAGCGAAAGCGTCAACATCGCCCTTGGCGACGCCAACTCATCGGCGTTGATCACCGTGCCGGATAACGCCGACTTCAAATACGTCGTGATGCCGATGCGGATTTGATCGAAGTAACAACGAATGTGACAGGGGCCGCGAAGTAGTGCGAGCCCCTTTGCCACTTTTATGAAATGTTGAACATACCAAAGCCGGGCACCTTCCCCTTTCAAGGAGGAAGGTTGGGATGGCGGTAACGTGGCCGAAGGACAGCATCAGTCTCTCGAACGCGCTATTGCCGATCCGCCTTCCATCGCAGTTGGAAGGTTATTGCAACAGCCCTCTCGCTCTTTAGCCGTAACGTACTATCCAGAAAGCAGCCATGTCAGCGATTCCTCAAGAAGCCATCCCCCAGCCGCAGCCGCAGAACCAGTACGGCGCCTCCTCCATCCAGATCCTCGAAGGCCTGGAAGCGGTGCGAAAGCGCCCTGGCATGTACATCGGTGATACGTCGGATGGCACCGGCCTGCACCACTGCGTATTCGAAGTGCTCGACAACTCCATCGACGAATCGCTGGCCGGCCACTGTACCGAAATCCACGTCACCATCCACTCCGATAACTCGATTTCCGTCACCGACAATGGCCGCGGCATTCCGACCGGCATCAAGTGGGACGACAAGCATGATCCGAAGCGCAGTGCGGCGGAAATCGTCATGACCGAGCTGCACGCCGGCGGCAAGTTCGACCAGAATTCCTACAAGGTATCGGGCGGCCTGCACGGCGTCGGCGTGTCGTGCGTCAACGGCTTGTCGAAGCTGCTCAAGCTGACCATTCGCCGTGACGGCAAAGTGCATTACATGGAATTCGCCAAGGGCATTCCGCAGAATCGCGAGGTCGAAACCCAGGATGGCGTCGTGGTATCGCCAATCAAGGTCATCGGCGACACAGACAAGCGCGGCACCGAGGTGCATTTCTGGGCCGACGAGGAAATCTTCAACAATGTCGAGTTCCACTACGACATCCTCGCCAAGCGCATCCGCGAACTGTCCTTCCTGAATAACGGCGTGCACATCAAGCTCACCGACCAGCGCACCGGCAAGGAAGAAGTGTTCGCATTCGAAGGCGGCACCCGCGGCTTCGTCGAATACATCAACAAGAGCAAGTCGGTGCTGCATCCGACCATCTTCCAGGCCACCGGCGAAAAAATGTCCGAGTACGGCACCAATATCACCGTGGACGTCTCCATGCAGTGGAATGATGCCTACAACGAGCAGGTGCTCTGCTTCACCAACAACATCCCGCAGCGCGACGGCGGCACCCACCTCACCGGCCTGCGCGCCGCAATGACGCGGGTGATCAACAAGTACATCGAAGAACACGAATTCGCCAAGAAAGCCAAGGTCGAAGTCGCCGGCGACGACATGCGCGAAGGCCTCACCTGCGTGCTGTCGGTGAAGGTGCCGGAGCCAAAGTTCAGTTCGCAGACCAAGGACAAGCTGGTATCGAGCGAAGTGCGTGGTCCGGTCGAGGAAATCGTCGCCAAGACGCTCACCGACTACCTCGCGGAAAAGCCGAACGACGCCAAGATCATCTGCGGCAAGATCGTCGAAGCCGCGCGCGCCCGCGAAGCCGCGCGCAAGGCCCGCGAACTCACCCGCCGCAAGGGCGTGATGGACGGCCTCGGCCTCTCCGCCAAGTTGGCGGACTGCCAGGAAAAAGATCCGGCGCTGTGCGAACTCTACATCGTCGAGGGCGACTCCGCGGGCGGCTCCGCCAAGCAGGGCCGCGACCGTAAATTCCAGGCCATCCTGCCGCTGCGCGGCAAGGTGCTCAACGTCGAAAAAGCCCGCTTTGAAAAGATGCTCTCCAGCGAGCAGATCACCACGCTGATCGCCACGCTCGGCACCAGCATCGGGCCGGATGAATTCAACGTCGAGAAGCTGCGCTATCACCGCCTGATCATCATGACCGATGCGGACGTCGATGGCGCCCACATCCGTACGTTGCTGTTGACCCTGCTGTACCGCCAGATGCCGCAGCTCGTCGAGCGCGGTCACGTCTACATCGCCCAGCCGCCACTGTACAAGGTCAAGCACGGCCGCGACGAGCGCTACCTGAAGGACGATGTCGAGGAAGCCAGCTACATGATGCAGGTCGCGCTCAACGACGCCGCCCTGATCCCGACCGCCAATGCCGAACCGATCATCGGCGACGCGCTGGCGGAGCTGGTCCGACAGTACAACACCGCCAATGCCATCATCATGCGCCTCGCGCGCGTGGTGGACGACGCGGCGCTGTCGGCCATCATGACCGGCGTCACGCTGAACCTCAGCGGCCCGGACGAATCGCGCCAGTCCGCGGAAGCGCTCACCAAGGCGATCAACGATCCGAGCGTCGAGGTCACCGTCACCGCCGCCGACGAATTGTCGGACAAATGCGCGCTCAGGATCCAGCGCCGCCTGCACGGCAACCTGAAGCTCAGCGTCATCGACGCCGACTTCGTCGCCGGACCGGACTACCAGGTGCTGGCAAATGCTGCCGCCACCTTCAAGGGCTTGATCGGCGAAGGCGCGATGGTGCGCCGCGGGCAGGGCGAAAAGGCCAAGGAAATCGCGATCAAGGACTTCCACGAAGCGATGGCATGGCTGCGCGAAGAGGCCGAGCGCGGCGTGTCGAAGCAGCGATATAAGGGATTGGGCGAGATGAATCCCGAGCAGCTGTGGGAAACCACGATGGACCCGGCGGTGCGGCGTTTGCTGCGGGTGCAGATCGAGGATGCAATCGCGGCGGACCAGATCTTCACGACGCTGATGGGCGACGACGTAGAGCCGCGCAGGGCGTTCATTGAATCGAATGCGCTGCAGGCGGGAAATATTGACGTGTAATTCGCTCCTATTCCCGAATGAAATGGGACTCGATATCGAGTCCCATTTTTTTGCATATCGATCTTACTTACGCTGAAGGCAGCCTCTGATATGCATGAGTGAACATAGAACTTATGGGTTCTAAATGAAATGATCATCTTCAACAGAGAAGAGCCCGTGTATAAAACTGATTCAGTCGTGACTATCCAATGCCCGCTTAAGCCAAACAAGGGAGTGTTATCGACTTCACAGTGGAACGACGTTCATCGCCAAATGAAAGGCGCCCGATAAAATTGCAGATGCCGGACACTGGATGAACGGCATGCAAAACCCGGTTTTCCCGACGGTATCGCTTCCAGCTACAACTCCATATGCAAATTGAATCCATCCGTCAACGCCTCCGCGCACTCGGCGCCATGCCGCTCCATGAGCAACGCGTGCTGCGTGACTGGCTGCAAGCCCGGCCGCACGACCAGGGGCGCCGGCGTCCCAACGATTTTCTGCCGAAACCCTTGCGCGAAGCGTTGCCGGAGATCGATGCCGAGCTGCATGGTATCGTCCGATTGCTGTCGTCTCATCCGACCGACGACGGATCGGCCCGCCTGCTGGTCGGCCTGACCGATGGCCAGACCGTGGAAAGCGTGCTGCTGCCGCGCGACGGCGTGTGTGTGTCCAGCCAGGTCGGTTGCGCAGTCGGCTGCCAGTTTTGCATGACCGGTCGTAGCGGGTTGATCCGGCAGGTGACGAGCGGCGAAATTGTCGCGCAGGTGGCGCTGGCACGCACGCAGCGCGTGGTGAAAAAGGTCGTTTTCATGGGCATGGGCGAGCCGGCCCACAACCTCGCCAATGTGATGGAGGCAATCGAGCTGCTCGGCACCGAAGGCAATATCGCGCACAAGAATTTAGTATTCTCGACGGTCGGCGACCCACGTGTCTTCGAGTGCCTGCCGCAAGGCGTGGTGAAACCGGCGCTGGCCTTGTCGCTGCACACGACCAAGCCTGCGCTGCGCGAGACCTTGTTGCCGCGCGCGCCGCGCATGACGCCCACGGAACTGGTGGCGCTGGGTGAACAATACGCACGCCTTACGCATTACCCGGTGCAGTACCAATGGACGCTGCTCGAAGGCATCAATGACGGCGAAGAGGAGCTGGATGGGATCGTCGAGCTGTTGAAAGGGAAGTACGCGGTATTAAACATGATCCCTTACAACACCATTCCGGACTTGGAGTTCAAGCGGCCATCCTGGGAACGCGCGCGGGCGATTGCACGTTCCCTGCACCAGCGCGGCGTGTTGACGAAATTGCGCGATTCAGCGGGGCAGGAGGTCGACGGCGGATGCGGGCAGTTGCGGGCACGTGCGATCGCGACGGATGCACGGACAATCCCCATTCACGCTTCCCTCTGATCACTCTCCCGTCACCTGCTTTGCACAGCAGATTGGCAACCATGAAAAAGCGCTACGCCTCTGCTATGCAAGCAAAAGACGGGCAAGCTCCGCGGGCTGGCTGACCATCGGATCATGGCCCGTTTTAAGCTCGACCACCTGCCATCCCGGTTCGGTACGGACACGTTGTCGCATTACGGCAATGGTTTGCAGCGCAGGCGAGGTGCAGTCCACGAAAGTGCGCTTGATGCTTGCTACGCGCTGCGCATCGAACATCAGGGGGTCCTGATACACGCCGAACGGATGCGAAGTCTGGCGGCGATTTACCCAATCACGGTCAGGTCCGTCGAGGCCAAACGCCGATGCATCAGCCTGAGGCATTGAAACACCGCCGGATTCTGCTGCTGCTTCCACTCGGGCTGCGACGGTTTGCGCGGACTGCCGGCTGGACCAGCTTTCGCCGGGATGCGGCGTGACCGCATCGACATAGATCAGATGGTAATCCCCCCGGCCAAAAGAGGCGATCAGAAGTAGAATTTTCTCGTTGAGGG
>NZ_DAIUCO010000067.1:0-20975 GCF_036846085.1 Noviherbaspirillum sp.
GGTTGGGATGGGGGTAGTGCGCTCGAGACGCCGGCTGAACATCTCGAACGCACTACCCCCACCCTAACCCTCCCCCTGACAGGGAGGAGGGAACCGTTCGGTGGAAGTGCCGTAGTAGTTTTGTTCGGCAAAAAATCGTGTTCATGTGAAGGAAGCGCGTGCTTCCCAGTCACTTCATTGCATTAATCAAACACAATCACCCCGCGCGCATTGCGCCCGGCGGTCATATCCGCGAACGCCTGCGGCGCTTCATCAATCTTGTAAGTGCGGGTGATCAGTTCGTCGAGCTTCAGGCGATGCGCACGATACAGTCCGATCATGCGCGGGAAGTCCTCGCGCGGACGGGCGGAACCGAAGTAGCTGCCGGTCAGGGTCTTCTCGCCGAAGGTCAGCGAGGCGGTGCGGATCGACGTCATGTCCTTCAGTCCCGCCACCCCGACGACCACCGCCTTGCCGCCCTTGCGCAGCACGCCGTAGGCCTGCGCCGCGATCTCGCCGAGGCCGACGCATTCGAAGGCAAAGTCCGCACCGCCTTCGGTGAGTTTCGTAATGGTTTTGACGATGTTTTCTTCGTTCTTGCTGTTGACCACGTGCGTGGCGCCGAACTGGCGCGCCATTTGCAGCTTGGCATCGGAGGTATCGACCGCGACGATCATGCGCGCGCCGGCGATGTGGCAGCCCTGGATCGCGTTCAGCCCGACGCCGCCGCAGCCGAACACCACCGTGATCGATCCGGCATCCACCTTCGCCGTATTGACCGCCGCACCGACGCCGGTCATCACGCCGCACCCGATCAGCGCCGCCTTGTCGAGCGGCATCTGCTGGTCGATCTTGACGACGTTGTCGATGTGCAGGGTCGCGTATTCGGACATCACGCCGCAGCCGGAAAACACATTCAGCGGCTTGCCGGACAGGTCGCGGGTGCGCAGCGTGCCGTCGGGCAGGGTGGTGGCGGCCTTTGCCGCCTGGTCGCACAGTTGCGGACGGCCGGTCTGGCAATAGCGGCACTTGCCGCACATGCTGACGAAGGAACTCACCACATGGTCGCCGACGCGGTAGTCGACCACGCCTTCGCCGACCGCCACGACTGTGCCCGCGCCCTCATGGCCGAGGATCACCGGCGGCGGGAACGGGATGGTGCCGTTGGTGGCGGACAGGTCGCTGTGGCAGACGCCGCATGCCGCCAGCTTGATCATCACTTCGCCTCGTCGCGGCGGCTCGACCAGAATCTCCTCGACGGTCACCGGCTGGTTAATCTCGCGGCAAACGACGGCTTTCGATTTTTGTTCCATTCCTCACTCCGTTCTGCACTGTGAAATTGGGTTTTGATTTTAGACCCGCATTGTTGCATGAGACGCTTTCGACTGCACTTGTTTCTCTTGGGAAATGGCTCCCATTTCCATGGGATGGCGGAGGCGTTCAACTAGGACTACCATGGCGCCGACTCGTTACCGTACGTGCCGTTTTTTTAACCAAAAATTTCAACAAGAAAGCTTCCCCATGAGAGTCAGCGCATGAGCATCAAGGAAGGAATCGCCTTGATGTGGCTCGTCATTGCATTCGGCACGGCGCCGCTCTCGTATTTCATCGGCCGGCCATGGGGCTGGCTGACGCTTGGCGCTGCGCTTCTCGGTGTGGCCTTCATCATCGCCGAACACCGGCCGCGGTCACGAAGCCGCACAGAGAATACCTCCGACATCACAGACTGTTAAATACTGCCCGGCATGCACTCCCACAACATGCTGTCGTGAAAACCTGGCTGGTCATTGCGCCACACATCAGGGTGACCATACGCAAACTCCTGCGATGCTGCCGCTCAATGACGTGGGTGATACACCGGTTGCAACCTTGAATGCCTCCGCCGGCAAAGGCGGGATTCAATACTGCTGTTTGCACGCAGAAAATTTCCTGCGGCGGGCACCTCGAACAGCTGACTCCTTCGCATGGAGTAGACTGTCATTTCTCTTCCTGTTTGCCGTCAAAAGATGTCTTTTCCCTTCCCTGACCGATCATTGTCAGTGCGATTCGGGTTCGCCGCGATGTTTGCCGGCGTTGCCGTGGGGCTGCAATGGGCAATCCAGCCGTGGGTTGGATCGCGGGTGCCGTTCCTTTTTATCCTGCCGATGCTGTTGCTGGCCGCCAATCTGTTCGGGCGCGGCCCCTCGGCGATCGTGCTGTTGGCGGGTCTCGTCAACGGTGCCTACTGGATGGCGCCGGTTGGCCAGATGGACGTGTCGGACTTGCCCGACCGCATTTCGCTGCTGGCATACATGGTGGTCGGCACACTGCTGGCGTTTTTCGGCGGGCGCCTGCGGTTGGTAAGCGATCGCGCCGCCGATGCCGAGCGCCGCCTTGGTCTGGCGCAGGAAAATACCGGCGTCGGCCTGTTTGAAATCGATTTGATCAACCGGACCATCTTCGCGTCGCCTGCATTGTGGCGACTGGTCGGACGAACGCCCGGCAACACCGGCGGAAGCGATACGGTTTCCCTCGATGAATGGAACGCCGGACGCATCCCTGCCGAAGTGGAAGAAGGGCGCGCCGCGCTGAAAAGGAATGCCGATCGCGGCGTTAGTGTTTACGAACGCGAACACCGGGTCCGGCTGCCTGACGGCAGCATGCGCTGGCTGATGTCGAAGGTACACATCGAACGCAGCCCGGAGGGCCGCGCGGTCCGGCTGCGCGGTGCGTCGGTAGACGTCACCGAACGCAAGCGGATCGACGACCTGCTTGCCCGGACCCGCGCCGAATTGCAGCAACAGGTCGCGGACCTGCAGCAATTGCACGCATTGAGCAGCCGTCTGCTTGAGTTGACCGACATTCCGCGGCAATTGCATGCGATCCTGGAAACCCTGGTCGATCTGCATGCCAGCCAGGGCGGCGCCGTCATCCTGTGCATGCCCGACGGCGGACCGCTGGAGATCGGCGCTGTCGCAGGACTGTCGGAACCGCAAACAGGCACATTGAAAACACGGCTGGACGAGAGCACGCCCTGGCATGTCGCCAGTACGGAGCGGCGGCGGGTGGTGCAGGACGACCATGATGCGGCGTTTCGTCCGCTGGCCGATGCGCTCGGCTGCCGCGGCGTGCATTGCACGCCGCTTGCCGGGCCGGGCGGCGAGATCCTCGGCGTGATCACGCTCTTCTTCGATGCACCGCATCGTCTGGATGAACGCGAAATCAGATTGGCCGACATCTGCGCCAGGAAAGCCGCGGTCTTCATCGAACGATTCCGGGCACAGGTCATTGCCACCGAACGGGACCAGCGTTTCCGCGTCGCGCTCGAATCGTCGGCGGTACCGTTCACCGTGCTGGCGCCGGTGCGCAACCGGCAAAGCCGCATCGTGGATTTCAGATGGAGTTACATCAACACCGCCGCCGCGCGGACGATGCATCGTCCGCCGACGGAATTGATCGGCCAGCAGATAAGGGAGGTGCTGCCCGGCACATGGGATGAGCCCGGCCTGTTCGACGCCTATGTCTCGGTGGCGGAGCAGGGTGTGACGCGCGAATTCGAATTGCGATCGGAAGCCAACGGCATCATCGGCTGGTTCCACGTGGTCGCATCGCCGCTGCAGCATTCGGTCGCGGTCTGGTTTGCCGACGTCACCGATCGCAAGCGGCAGGAGGAGGCGCTGCGCGAAGCCGACCAGCGCAAGGATGAATTCCTTGCCACGCTGGCGCATGAACTGCGCAATCCGCTCGCCCCGATCCGCCAGGCGGCACTCATTTCAAAATCGCCCACGGCGACCGACGCGCAGAAGCGCTGGAGCCATGAGGTGATCGACCGCCAGGTACAGCACATGGCGATCCTGCTCGACGACCTGCTCGACGTATCGCGCATTACGCGTGGAAAGCTGCATCTGCGCAAGGAGCACACCGAGCTCGCCGCCGTAGTCGATGCCGCAGTGGAAACGGCACGGCCGCTCATCGACCTCAAACATCATCATCTGATCATCGATCTGCCGCCGCGGCCGGTACATATCGAAGCGGATCGCCTGCGGCTGGCGCAAGTGCTGGCGAACCTGCTGACCAATGCCGCGAAATACACCGACGCCGGCGGGCGGATCAGGATCGATGCGGCAGTGCAGGAAGGCGAGCTGACGATTCGCGTGACGGATAACGGCATCGGCATCCGGCCCGACGCACTGGCGGAAGTGTTTCAGATGTTTACCCAGGTCAGGCCCTCGCATGACCGCGCCGGCGGCGGGCTGGGGATCGGCCTGGCGCTGGCGCGGGCCTTGGTCGAGATGCATGGCGGAACGATCACGGCGAACAGCCGCGGGCCAGGGCAGGGCAGCGAATTTACTGTGCAACTGCCCGCCTTCGCCGCCGAGGAAGCGGCGTCCCCCGGCGCAGTGCCTGCAGCACCGGCGGAGACCATGCCGGCATCGGCGGCACCCTTGCGCATACTGGTCGCCGACGACAACCGCGACGGCGCGCAGACGCTCGCCACCTTCCTGCGCATGGAGGGTCACGATGTCCAGGTCGGTTTCGACGGCGAGGAAGCGCTTGCGGTATTTACCGATTTCCGTCCGCATGCGGTACTGCTCGACATCGGCATGCCGAAGCTTACCGGCGACCAGGTGGCGCGCCGTATCCGCGCGCTTCCCGAGGGCCACGACACCATCCTGATTGCCATCACCGGCTGGGGGCAGGACAAGGACAGGCGGCAGGCACTGGATGCGGGTTTCGACCATCACCTGACCAAGCCGGTCGATCTGCAGAAGCTCGGCAATCTCATCGACACCGCAAAACTCACCATACCGGCATCAACCCTCAATTGAAAGGATCATCATGACGCCTCCCTCCCTGTCCGCTGTCAAAGTGCTGGCATTCGACGTCTTTGGCACTGTCGTCGACTGGCACGGCGGCATCGTTCGCGAGGTCGACGCGATGGGTCTTGGCGTTGATGGCAATGCTTTTGCCCTCGCATGGCGTGACGGCTACCAGCCGGCGATGGCAAGGGTGATGGCAGGGGAGCTGGGCTGGACCCGCGTCGACGAGTTGCATCGGATGATCCTCGACCGGGTGCTCGAGGAATTCGGCATCGCCACCTTGACGGAAGAGCAGAAGCGGCATCTCAACAAAGCCTGGCACCGGCTCGATGCCTGGCCCGACACCATCGAAGGCATGATGCGCCTGAAAGCGCGTTACATGGTGTGCTCGCTTTCAAACGGCAATATCGGCCTGCTCGCCGACATGGCGAAACATGCCGGACTGCCGTGGGACTGCATCCTGTCGGCGGAAGTGTTCCGCGCCTACAAACCCGATCCGGCGACGTATCTCGGCGTCGCCGCCACGTTCGATGTGAAACCGCATGAGGTTCTGATGGTGGCCACCCATAGGGATGATCTTGCCGCCGCGCGCGCCTGCGGACTGCAGACCGCCTACATCGAGCGGCCGTTGGAATTCGGCGCCGGACGAAGAAAGGACGATTCGCCGCAGCCGGGCAATGCGCTGCATGCAACCAGCATCATTGACCTCGCCGGGCAGCTCGGCTGTTCCGGTTAGGCAACAGCCGCCGGCACCGCATCACGTTCACGCGTATCGCGTCGCGCCTACCAGGCCGCTCCCGATTGCCGGTCGCCGCCTTCCTTGCGCGACGCCGCATCGCCCTGGTAATCCTCGTCCATCAGCACATTCTCTTCCTCGGCAGCCGCCTGTGCATCAGGCGGCAGTTCCTCGTGCATCCTGGAGCGTTCCAGCAGAACGGCAACATTGTCGAGCTTCTTCTGCACCGTCGCCGACAGCGTGTCGATGGTCAACGGACTGGGCAAAAGAAAATCGCAATCATTCGCTTCCGCCACGAGCGGATCGCTTTCACCGAGCGCAGTGTCGGCGGGCCGCCGGTCGGAACGCAGGCGCTCGGAAAGACGGTGCAGCTTGTCGGATAGACCTTCCAGCTGGGAAACACTGATCGACATGTCTTGCTCCTCTAGATACGGATGACATCCGACCATATCACCGGCTTATCGACCTGTCGTTGAGATGGGTGAAACCCGCCCCCAGTTTTACAGGGAGCACCCTCTACGGCTGCCGATTACGGGGAACGGCCGTATTCCCCACTGATCGCTCGGCGCAAACCATGCGGGCAATGTGTCTGCCCGCATGGTTCACTCATCATTGCCGGGTGGTTTTGGAATAGGTGGCATCGGCATGCCGCCACCGCCGGGAATAGACATCGTGTTCTTGGCCATAATTTGCTCCTTCATCAAGTGACGCCAGTTAGGTAGTTGTGCATGCCGCCGTTGCCGGCATACATTGATGAGTGAACGCCATGCCGGGACAGTTCCACAAATCCATTTCAACGTCGTTGGCGCGCGCTGATCGCTCCTTGCGGACGAATACGTTCTAGCGCCGCTTGTCCCCCGCCAGGTCGAAGGTCAGGTTGCCCCAGAAGCTGTCCCAGTCGATATCCGGCACACCCGTTGCCGGGATCATATGCACCGCGCTCACCATCCATGTGCCCGCATAGGGCAGCGAGAAGGCCACCTTGCCTTGCGCGTCGGTGCGGGCACGGATGATCAATGTCTGGTCGTTCTTCGGTTTCCCGTCCTTCTTGTGCCAAGCCTTCACCAGCACACCGGCGAGTGGCCTGCCATCGAAAAGGAACTGGAAATCCAGCGTGCCGCCGGCACGTTGCGCGAGCGGATCGGCGAGCGGCACGATGTCGAGGCGCTGGCCGGTGCGGGTCGCATAAGTGCGGTCGGACTTGCCATTTGCCCGGTCTCCCGGATTGCCGGCAACGCGCAGCAGCGTCTTCACATGGCGCCGGTAACGTTCCCGCCCCGGCGTGGCGGCGGTGCCGTCGGCTTCGCGCCGCTTGATGATGTCGTCCAGGCCCTCTTCGCGCAGGTAGGCATGGAACTTATCGCCCGACAATGCCACCTGGTTGGGATGGCTGTTGAAAGCAACCAGGTGGGTGCCGGAGGTCCGCGGAACGATCTGCAGGCCGGGACGGTTTTCTTCGGCGGGCACCATGCCCAGCAGGTCCGCGCTCTTGCCGCCGCTGTACTGCACCAGGCCGTTGACATACGGGGTGGTGAACGGAACCGGATCGCCTTCGAAGTATTCGCCCACATGCAGCGTCAGGCGCACCGGGCTGCCGGGCGCCAGGGAAAAACGGTCCGGCAGCATCCAGAATTCATGGGCTGCGGCGGGAGCGGAAAGCATGAACGCCAGCAGGACAGGGAAAGCGCGGAACCGGTTCTTCATCGGCGGGAATGTCCAGAAAAGAAAGTGTGCCGCCGATTATAGCTTCGGTGCATGTTTCATCCTTTGTCCCGACTTCCGCCCACCCTTCACCTGCCCGGCCGTGGCGAAGGACAATGCCGGCGGCGCGTGCTTGCGATACAGTGTCGTTTTGATGTGAAAGGAGTGCAAGATGCAATGTCCCGTATGCAATCAGGTAAACCTCGTGATGTCCGAGCGCCAGGGTATCGAGATCGACTACTGCCCGCAGTGCAGGGGCGTATGGCTGGATCGCGGCGAGCTTGACAAGATCATCGATCGTTCTGTCAGTGCGCCGCAGGTTGCGGTGCCGCAGCAACCGCCTTCGTATCCTCCGCAGCAGCAGCCATCTTACCCGCCGCAGCAACCAGGATACGGCGGCCAACAGCAGCCTTACGACAGCCGGTATCACAAAAAGAAAAAGCGGGAAGGGTTTCTCGGCGACCTGTTCGACTTCTGATCGACAGCGTCAGCGCCCGCCGAGGCTGACATGCCGGACCGGTGGCGCGGGAGCCACCGGGTCCGTATGGCGGCATTCGTCTTCCACGACCTCGGTGCGGACCCTCGGCAGGTATTCCGGGAATTCGCGCTGGATGAAATCGATCAGTCCTTCGCGGACGAGGCAGCGCAGTTCCCACGACCGTCCGGCATCACCGGCGCTGACGAGGATGCGCAACTGCATCGCGCGGTCCGTGGTGTCCACCACCTGCGTCTGGCATAGCCTGCCGTCCCATTGCGGCGCGGTGCGGCAGAGGCGTTCCGCTTCCTCGCGCACCGCCACCACCGGCAGCCGGTAATCCGCCCATACCAGCACCACGCCGAGAATTTCGGCGCTGGTCCGGGTCCAGTTCTGGAACGGGTTTTCGATGAACCATTGCAGCGGCACGATCATGCGGCGCTGGTCCCAGATGCGCACCACCACATAGCTGCCGGTGATTTCCTCGATGTGCCCCCATTCATTGTTCACGATCACCACGTCTTCCAGCCGGATCGGCTGCGACAGCGCGATCTGCAGCCCGGCCAGCAGGTTGCCGAGCACCGGCTTGGCGGCGAAGCCCACAACGAGTCCGGCCACGCCGGCGGAGGCCAGCAGGCTGGTGCCGATCTGGCGCAGCACCGGCAGGGTGGAACAGGCGGCGCCGATACCGATCAGAAGGATGATGCCCATGACGGAGCGCGCCAGCACCTTGGTCTGGGTCTGGATGCGCCGCGCATGCAGGTTATCGGGCGAGTCGGCCGGATTCAGCTCGATGATGGAGTGGGAGATGGCCCTGACGCAGCGTATGCCGAGCCAGGTCAGCGATGCGATCAGGCACAGCGCGCCGATGTGCAGCACCGCGGGCAGGCCCGGCAGCCGGTCCGGCGCATTGCGCAGGATGATCTGCACAAAGAGAAAAAACAGCGCGGCCCAGCCGGCTCGGTGCCCGTACTGCACCAGTCGGCGTGAATACGGAAACGGCTGCGCGATCCGTTCGAGAATGGATGTCGCGATGCGGTGGATGATCACCGAGGCGACGAAACCGAGGGCGATCTGTACGATGATGCCGACCCACGGCAATCCATTGAGCAGCACCATCCAGGGCATGGTTGCATATAGCAATGTCTCGGCCCAGCCGGATGCAAATTCTTTCATGGAAAATCGATTGTGATATTGCGCGTCGGCATGATGCCGCCGGGCGTGGTTTGAGGAGGTGTGTGGAAGCTGCTGAAGTCATCAGGCCGCAGCCTGCGGCGCCAGCACATCGCCCCTGTGCTGATGGCGTTTGATGCGGCAAGTTCCAATAACGTTGATTCCGGCAATCCTGCCCAGACGAAATTAGTTGCGGCTAAAAAAGGAATCGCGGCATGGCCGCGATTTTTGCTGTCCCGAATCCCGCTGAGGGATGATTATTTCAGTGCTTTGGCGAAATACAAGGCCGGAAAGGCCATCGCGGTCCAGAACTCGACCGAAGCGTTGATCAGGTATTCGTTATATGACATGGCGCTTGCATAGGGATTCATCATGGTGACCTCCGTCAATGGAATTGCACTGTAACAAGCATGCGGGACATTTGGTTTGATAACGATCAAGGACATTGCGCGAGTGAAATTTTGCTAACTTTTGCTCTGGCATCATGCGCGACATGACAAGCACATCCGACATGCCTTACCCGACCACGCCCGATGGACGTTACTTTGTCGTGCGTGGCCGGCTGTGGCGCTGCACCAATCCGGCCTTGCCGGAAGATGAGCGGGCCCTGCTGACCCGCCGCCTGATGGCAGCCCGGCGTGCGGTCGGCAAGGCGCTGCGCGACCGGGACGCGGACGCGCTCAAGCTGGCGCGCGCGGAGGTCGATGCGACAAAGATTGCGCTGGGTGAACGCGGGCCGGTATGGTGGGATGACGGCACGCCCGACTACAATCGACGGCTGGCAAAGAACACACCGTACGCCGACTGGCATGCGCATTTGATCGACGGCGAATGAACGCAACCGTTGCCGAGACAGGCGTACATCACACAACAGGAGACAGCGATGCATGCATTGGATTTCACTGGAAAGCGCGTCCTCGTGACGCAAGCGAACGATTTCATGGGCCCGGCACTGTGCGAGGTATTTCGCGAGCTGGGCGCCGAACTTATCGCCGATCCGCGTGCGTTGGTGGATCCGGCACTGCCCGCCGCGGTGGTCGGTGATGCAGGACACGTCGACGTGCTGGTGGCCAATCTGGCGGTGCCGGCGCCGAGCACACCGGTGACCGATGTCGATGAAGCGGAATGGCGGCATGTGTTCGGGCATATGGTCGACCCGCTGCCGCGCCTCGTGCGCGCCGTACTGCCGCAGATGACCGCGCGCAGATCCGGCAAGATCCTTGTCATCGGCAGTGCGTCCGCATTGCGCGGGATGAAGCGCACCTCCACCTACAGCGCGGCGCGCGGCGCCCAGCTCGCCTATGTGCAGGCGGTGGGCGTCGAAGTCGCGCCGCACAATGTGCATGTGAATGCGATCGCTCAGAACTTCGTCGAGAACCCGACCTATTTCCCGCCGGAGGTGCAGGCCAATCCCGCCTTCCAGGAAAGGCTGAAGCGCGAAGTGCCGCTCGGCCGGCTGGTCACGCAGAAGGAAGACGCGATGTTCGCCGCTTACCTCTGCAGTGACGCCGCCGGCTGTTTCGTCGGGCAGGTGTTTCCGGTGTGCGGCGGCTGGGTGACCCGGTAAAGGACAAGCAGCCGCAGGTTATTACGGCATTGCCCGCGGTACCGGCTCAGTAGCGGTTGCGCTGCGACATCCTGCCCAGCGCGATCGCCAGCGCGGCGCCGCCGAGGGCTTTCACCAGCTGGGGATTCTGCGCGTAGAAGCCGCTCATCTTTTCGATGATGCCGGGGTTCTCCTGTTCGGCGCGGGCAGCCAGTTCCTGTACCTGCTCGGGGCTGAGCTGCTGCACCTGCTCCGGTGTCAGCTCGACCCGCTGGGCATCGCCACCACTGCCGCCGCCCTGGTTCAGCAAACCGGCAAGCGCGCCGAGGCCGCCCATACCGCCCATTCCACTCATGCCGCCACCCAGGCCTCTGCCGCCGCCAAGCACCGAGGCCAGCACCGATGGGCCAACCGCGCCCAGCAACTGGTTCAGCATGCCGGTGCGTTGATTGGTATCGGCCTGGCCGAACAGTTGCCCGACCATTTGCCCGAAAGGCGGCGTCTGATCGGAGCGGAAGGCTTCCGCAAGTCCATCCCGCATGTCTTCATGCTGGGCATGTTGTGCGATCTGGTCGAAATCCTGTTCGACCTGCTCCGGATACTGCGAGGATGTTGCGCCGTTGTATTGTCCCAATATGCGACCGATGTCCAGGCCTAAACTCATGACGCTCTCCTGAGAGATGTAAGGTTTTATGGGACGGCATTCCATGCGCAAGGTTCCACCGGCCGGCTTTGTTCCGCCCAGGCAAGCAGTGATCTTCCGTGTGCAAGGATGCCGGTATGCATGACCTGCGTTTGCCCTGCCGGTTTGCAACCGATCCGGCGCACGCCATAATGTTGGTCACCGTTCATGTTCATGCATTATGCCCGTTCGATCCGACAATCCAGATCCCCGTCCCGTCGCGCCGCAGCGCCCGGTGAATGACGAATGCTGCCGCAGCGGATGCTCGCCGTGCGTCTTCGATCTGTATGCGGAAGACCTGGCAGTTTACGAAGCCGCACTGCGTGCATGGGAAGAGCGGCAGGCATCGTTCAAGACAACGCGGGCCACGCGTGCGCGCAACGGCAAGTGAATGCGACTAGGCCATCCGGTCAGGCACCGGATTGGCGCGACTGTCCTGTTTCCACCATCTTGCGCGCCTGCTCCGCGAAGGCGCGCGCCTTGTCGCCGCCGGCATTGCCGAGGTCGAGGGATGATGGCGGCAGGGTGATGCCTTTCTGCGCCGCCGGACGTGCGCCGATCGTGTCGAGCCAGCGCTGCAGATGGGGCAGGTCATCGATCTCCACGCCCGACCAGCGATGCGTGCGCACCCATGCCCAGTTGGCGATGTCGGCAATCGAATAGTCGCCGGCGAGGAATTCATGTTCCTTCAAACGTCCGTCGAGGACGCGGAACAGCCGCTTTGTTTCGCCCTGGTAGCGGTCGATCGCGGGCTGGATCTTCTCCGGAAAATAGCGATGGAAAACATTGGCCTGTCCCATCATCGGCCCCACGCCGCCCATCTGGAACATCAGCCATTGCATGACCAGCGACCGGCCCCTGGCGTCGCCCGGCATCAGGCGGCCGGTCTTTTCCGCCAGATAGATCAGGATCGCGCCGGATTCGAATACCGGAAAGTTGTCGGCTTCCCTGTCCACGATCGCCGGAATGCGGCCGTTGGGATTGATGGCCAGAAACCAGGGCTGTTTCTGTTCGTTGTCCGGTAGGCTGAGCGCGTGCAGGGTATAGGGCAGCGCGAGCTCTTCCAGTGCAATCGAAATTTTGTGGCCGTTCGGTGTGGCGGCGGTATAGAGATCGATCATCTCTTCTCCTTGGATGTTCCCGGATGGCCCTGGTCATGCCGGGGTGTCTGTTCGGCCTGTCGCGCAGCGCGGGCGATCGGTCCGCCGCCAGGCGGCGCGCCGATGTCGATGGTGTCGAGCGTCGAGGCGTTGCCGATGCGTTCGAAGTTCTCCGCCAGCCATTCATCGGCGGTGCGGAAGCCGATCCCGTGCAGATGGGTAAGGAATGCCCATTCGCTGTTGAGCTTGCTGGACACGCCCAGATTATGCAATTCCTCTTCGGCATTGATGCGGTGCAGTCGCATGTCGGAGAAGCGTTCGAGTCCGAGGCTCTCATCGTCGACCAGCTTCTTCAGCAAAAGAATGCCGTTGATTTCCTTGATCAGGCTGGCGTTGAAGGTGATCTCGTTCAGCCGGTTGATGATCTCGACCGCGCTGCGCGGCAATTCCTGTCGCGTGATCGGATTGATCTGAACGATGATCAGGTCATGCGCGCTTGTTTCCTCGATCAGCGGCAGCAGCACGGGATTGCCCATGTACCCGCCGTCCCAATAGGCTTCGCCATCGATCTCGACGGCGCGGAAAAGTTGCGGCAGGCAGGCCGACGCCATCACCGCATCGAGCGTGGTCTCGTGCCTGCGGAATGTCCTTGCCCGCCCGGTACGCACATTAGTGGCGGAGATGAACAGCTTCAAGTCTTCGCATGCGCGCACGCGTTCGAAATCCACCTGTTCCGCCACGAGGTCGCGCAGCGGATTGATGTCGAGCGGATTGAAATCGTAGGGCGACCAGAGATTGGAGGCGAATCCAAACAGCAGATAGCCGGGGGAGTTGTCGAGCGACCAGCGGCCCAGCATGCGGTCCAGCGGCGATCGCTGGATGGGACTGAAGCGGCCGGCATCGCTGACCGCCTTCCAGAATTTGTGCAATGCGGCGCGCGCGCCTTCCTTGCCGCCGCCGCGCGACAGGCCGTCGGCCAGCACGACGGCGTTCATCGCGCCGGCACTGGTGCCGCTGATGCCGTCGATGTCGAGCCGCTCATCGGCCAGGATACGGTCCAGCACACCCCAGGTGAACGCGCCGTGCGAGCCGCCGCCCTGCAGCGCCAGATCGATCGACTTGGTCTTTTGATTCGGCAAGTTTCCTCCCTTGGTGTGATAACGCATGGCGGCCTGCATGCAGGCGTCAGGATAGCGCAAGGACCGCGCATCGATCCGAAGCGCCTTTCTATATCAATATTTTCTATGAGCGCAACAGCATGGGATGGGGGCAGTTGAACCTATAATAAGTTCCCGGAGAAATCAGGAACGGTATCGATGCCGGCGCATCAAAATGCGCATGGGAACATCCGGGTGCCTTATGGCAACAATTGGCGCCGGGCATGCAACGAACACATAACAAGTACACGACAAGCAGGCAACGTCCACCACGACAGCACCGGAGACAAGGCGCCTTATATGAGTGAACAGCACGGAAATATTGCTGCCGGACTGGAAAAGCACAAGGAACTCGAAATCTATCGGCGCATCTTTTATGCGTCTCCCGATTACATCGCCTTCAGCCGCCTGTCGGACGGGACGTATATCGACGTCAATCCCGGCTTCGAGCGCCTGCTCGGCTACCAGCGCGCCGATGTGATCGGCCGTACATCGGCGGAAGTCGGCATCTGGCCCGACGAAGATCCGAAGCAGCGGGCCGTGTATGTCGAGACGCTGCGGCGTGACGGCATGGTGCGCAATTATCCCGGCAGGCTGCGTACCGCCGCCGGCGACATCATCGATGTCGAAGCATCGGCCAATGTGGTGGAGATCGACAGCGAACAGATCCTGGTGGTGATCGTGCGCGACGTCACCGAACGCAAGCGGGCCGAGAAGATTTCACAGGACAACGCGGCCGCGCTGCGCGAACTCAACGATACGCTGGAGCAGAGGGTGCGCGAGCGCACCGCGCAACTGCAGGCAAGCGAAGCACGCATCCGCTCCATCTTCGAAACCAGTTACCAGTTCATGGGACTGCTGACGCCGGAAGGCGCGCTGCTCGACGCCAACCGCACCTCGCTGGACATCATTCACTGCCCGATCGAAAAACTGGTGGGCCGTCCATTCTGGGAAACGCCGTGGTTCAAGACCATGCCCGGCATGCCGGAAAAAGTCCGCGACGCCGTCATGGCCGCGGCCAGGGGACACACCACGCGCCAGGAAATCGCGGTCGACCTGCCCGAGGGACGCCGTACCTTCGACTTCTCGATGCGCCCGATCCTCGATGCCGCCGGCCGCGTGACCGCCATCGTGCCGGAAGCCATGGAGATCACCGAGCGCAGGCTGGCGGAAGAAGCGCTGCGCCAGGCGCAGAAAATGGAAGCGGTCGGCCAGCTGACCGGCGGACTGGCGCATGACTTCAATAATCTCCTGGCCGGCATCGTCGGCAATCTGCAATTGCTGCGGGTGCGGCTCGCGCAAGGCAGCACCGAACCGCTGGGCCGCTATGTGGATGCCGCCGAATCCGTCGCCGAGCGCGCCGCGACGCTGACGCACAGGCTGCTCGCCTTCTCCCGCCGCCAGACGCTCGATCCGCGCGTCACCGATGTCAACGATTTGGTGGAGTCGATGGCCGAACTGATCCGTCGCACGGTCGAGCCGTCGGTGCAGGTCGATATCCTGCCGGCCGGCGATGCATGGAACACGCTCTGCGATCCGCACCAGCTGGAAAGCGCGCTGCTCAATCTCGCGATCAATGCACGCGACGCGATGCCGGGCGGCGGGCGGCTCACGATCGCCACCAGCAACGAAGTGCTGTACCGCACCCATGCCGTCCACGAGGGCGTATCGCCCGGCGAGTACGTCACCATCAGCGTCATCGATACCGGCACCGGCATGTCGCCGGAGGTTGCGGCGCGTGCCTTCGACCCGTTCTTCACCACCAAGCCGATCGGGCAGGGGACGGGACTCGGGCTGTCGATGATCTTCGGCTTCATCAAGCAGTCCGGCGGATATGTGCGGCTGCATTCGGAACCCGGCGCGGGCACCACGATACGCCTGCATCTGCCGCGCCATTCCGGCCCCGCGCAGCATGCCGCGCCTGCCGTCCCAATGACGGCAGCCGTACCCGCACCGCAACGTGGCACCGTGCTGGTGGTCGACGACGAAGCGCCGCTTCTCGCGATCCTGACGGAGATGCTGACGGATGCCGGCTACACGACGCTGGATGCGCCGGATGCGGCGTCAGCGCTGCAGATACTGCAATCGTCGCAGCATGTCGACTTGCTGGTCAGCGACGTCGGCTTGCCGGGAAACATGAACGGTTTCCAGTTGGTGGATGCCGCGCGCCGATTGCGGCCCGGCCTGAAAGCGCTCTACATCACCGGTTATGCGGAATATGCCACCGCGGCGGAAAGCCTTAGGCAGCCGGGCACCGAGCTGCTGTCCAAACCGTTCGCATTGGCTACATTCGGGGAGCGGGTGGCGGCGATGCTGGGCGCCGAGGGGGATATGAAGAGCGGAGCGGGCCATGTCGCTTCCGGCGCCATCGGCAGGAAGCCCGAAAGGTTTCCCGTTGGGCCGGCATCCTTCGTGCCGAACAGGGGCGATCACATATAAGCCCGCGCATCATCCACCGCCTTCACCTCCGCACGCACATGCCTCATCACATCGGTATCGTCGCCTGCTCCGCGAAAGGGACGGCACTTTGTTACCGGACCATCTGTCAAGTCAGTCGGGCTGGTACAAGAAGGCAGGCCACTACCGTTCATTGCCAACAAAGTCTGTCGAGGCATGTCCGCCAGCAGCCGATTGCAGCTGTTCACCTCGCACAAGTGGGAGCGAAAATTGCCGCTCATGTCGGCCTGCTCACATCACCCTATCCACCGGCGAAATAATTCCCCTGCCGCCCTTGTTCAGGACATGGAGGTAAATCATCGTCGTACTGACGTCGGTATGACCGAGCAAATCCTGCACTGTGCGTATGTCATAGCCGGCTTCCAGCAGATGTGTGGCAAAGGAATGGAGAAAGGTATGGGTCGACGCAGGTTTGACCAGTCTGGCGGCTTGCACTGCCCGTTTGACCGCGCGCTGTATGGTCTGCGGATAGAGGTGATGCCGCCGGACGATGCCGCTTCGCGGATCGGTCGATTCGTGGTCCGACGGGAATAACCAGAACCAGCCAGGCTGAGTGGCGGCCTTCGGATACTTGCGCTCGAGCGCGTAGGGCAACATCACGCCCGGTCGCCCTTGCGACCGGTCCTGTTCAAACACTGCGCGCGCGGCGCCGATCTGCTCCCGCACCGGCTGGACAAGTGACAGGGAAAGGATGGTGACACGGTCCTTGCCACCCTTGCCATCACGGACCAGCACCTCCCGCCGCTGAAGGTCGATATCCTTGATGCGCAACTGCGCGCATTCGAGCAAGCGCATGCCCGTGCCGTACAGCATCCGGGCCACCAATTGGTAGATCCCGCTCATCTGGTCCAGCACAAGTTTCATTTCAGTCTGAGTGAGTACAACCGGAAGTTTGGGCGGCCGCTTGGGACGGCTGATCCCCTCGATCCACGGTATATCGATCCCCAGGACTTCCTTGTACAGGAACAGCAACGCGCACAACGCCTGGCTATAGGTGGAACCGGCAATCTGGCGCTCATTGTTCAGGTAGGACAGGAAAGAGCGGATCTCGGCAGGTCCCATATCGGCGGGATGGCGCAAGCCATGGAAGCGGATATACCATTTCGCCCAATAGACGTAGGTGCGCTCGGTGCTCAGGCTGCAATGCTTTTCCCTGATGCATCTGCGCAATTGATCAAGCAGACGCGGTCGGGTTTCTGCTATTGTTTCCGAGGTGCCTTGGTTCACGTTTATTTAATGCTGTATGAATGTACAGAAATCGTGCCAAGGCCGAGCACCGTGCGGTTTGCACACGGTTAAATGAATTCGCATAACGGCTCGCAGTCGTGCATAACGGCGCTAGCTGTCCTGTTAAATCTACAGTTAAACCTCACATTTGGAGTAGCGATGAACTCGAGGGAAAAACTCCATGGGCTCTTACGCCAGTGCTGCGACGAACTCCTGATCTATGTGCGCGAGCGTGAACCGCTCCACGAAGATCGCTGGGTTCCAGTTGCGGAGGTGAAGAAGGGCCTCGAGTTGAATTTCGTGGCCGTTCCGAAGAGCTCTAAGCAGTATGGCGAGAAAGGCTGGCTATTCGCCACTCTCGCTCGCATGCTCGAGGACGAGGGGCGCCTACAGTACCAGCGAGTGGGAAGTAGGTCTTACTGTCGGAGCGTGCGTGAGGTTTAACATGTCAATCGACACGGACCCACAAGAGCAGGAGGCGGCTCCGCCGCGGGTGTTGGTGGTCCGGTCATCTCTACGTTAGATGTATGAAGCACTCGTCGGTTGATGAATCACCCTCTCTCGCTGGCCGGCTAATCGGGGCCGGTATGGCATTTTCATTCACGATTTTGACCGTACTCGCAGTTCCGATGTACTTGTCCTGGAAATATCCCTTACGAGGAGGAGCTATATTTCCCGCTTTTTCGGGATGGGCTTTGAACGCATTTCTGTTGTGGGTTGGCTTAGTAGCAACGGTTGCTATGGTCATTGGTTTCGTTCAAGGTGCTTGGGGTGTACTTGATACCTTCAATCTTATTTGGCGCACTGGTGAGTCGAACGACGCCGAAGCAATCGAAGCAGCTGCTCAATTGCGAAAATTAATCTTCATATCCGTATGTATGCCTGTTTTGATCTTCTTTGTGTCACGCATATGAGCTCTAACTCTACATTTGACTTTGACGACTGCGCACTGGTCAACCGAGACGTTAGATCACTCCAATATGGCACTTGATTCAATTGCAGAGGTGGTATTGAAGGCAGTAGGACAATTTCTCATTGAAGTTGTCCTCGTCGGTGTTTTTTACTGGCCAGGTTGGTTGATTCTGCGGACGCTGACATTTGGACGTTATCCACCAAAGAGACCGCACCCGCATAGCGAAGAATTTGTTGGAGCATTTGGGTTTGCTGCAATATTAGTAGGTGCTTTGTTGACCGTGTCGGGAGGAGGTCTTTAATGTGTATCGCTTCTAACGCGCGGTTTGACTTTGACGCTTCGCGCCCGTCAACCGATCGTAAGCATTGCACTACTTATGGCAAAAATCGAGATTCCTTTTAACTCCGGTAATCGGATGGCGATAATGGTTCTGGTAGTCTTGCCATTTGCATTCTTCGCGTGGCTTGAGCATGGAGTTGCGGCATTGCTTTTTTTTGCAATACCACTGACTCCGGCTATGTTGATATTCGGCTGGAGCCTATGGTCGGTTCCTGTGAAAACGGAGATCGATCCTGCCACCAGATTGGTGATGTGCTGCTATCGATCCATATTTGGCAAAAGCCGCATAAAGTCATACTCGCTGGATCAGTTTCGGTATGTCCGAAGCTACATAACAATTGGGCGCTTTCCAGTGAACGTAGTAGAGCTAGTTACAAATTCCGGCGGCGAAGCGTTATGTTTAACAAGAGTTGAGCCGTCTGCCTCTTCGCAATCATTCTTTTCAATTCCACGACCAGGCGAGGCTGAAAAGGCAAAGAAACTGCGCTGTGATATTGCGTCTTCATGCGGAGTAGTAGATAAAGGATATCTTGGTTACCGTATGCCCGGATGCCAGTTGAAGTAATGGAAAAAATGCTCAACTCGCCGCTATCGGTATGTTTGCGCACGACAAACTCTCGGACTTATTAAAAGGAAGTGGGACATTAATGATGAACGAGCTTAACCTAGATATTGACACGGACGCATTGCGCCGGTCATTTTGGCGTTGTATGTCAATGAAACGATGAATGCAGGCAAATTTATTCTTCTTTTGGTCTTGTCATTCACTCCAATGATTTCTTTGGGGCCAAGCATTCTTCGGTTGATTACATCTGAGCCACAATCCTTTGATATAACGACGGTGTCAGTTAAGGAATTCACAGAGCACCGAAGCAGTGAACCAGTCTTAAACGTACAGATACTCACTGCCGAAAATAATGAACGAATGAGTGCTGAATGCCGGCTGTTCCTTTTTGCCGGCAATAAGATTAATAAATCGTCAGCCGAGCAATTTTCCTGGCTACTAAATAAAAAGACTCCACTTATTATCCAAGGCAGGATAAGCAGCCTCCCGGATACTCAGTGCTGGATCAAAACGGACACGTCATATTTATATTGGTGGCTAGTCATCAGTCTGAGTGTTTTTGTTCTTGTTCTCCGCTTTAATATGAAACGAAGGTCGACTTGAAATGACGTACAGCATTGCAATCAACACCGACAGCGTCGCCACTGGTGTTCTTGAGCGTTGAAGCTGTGCAAAAACCCTTTCTCGAGAAAAACATGTCACCTAACGCCATGATTCTAAGGATGAGGAAAATGCCCAGACCGGTAATTTGGGCGCTTTTTTCACAGCCTCGTTAGACCGCGTCCCAAGCCAGATGAGCCTATCCAATCAACCAGTTCATGTTGCCCTACCGGCCGCGCCATTAAGGCCATACATCAGTCATTACTGGTTAAGTCTGGACAACAGCGACAAAACATACTCGGTCACGCCGGATGGCGCCGTGGACGTCGTCGTTGTGGTTGGTGGAGCGAGTTACCGGCTGGATGCTTTTGGCACGACCACGAAAAGATCGGAACTCCAACTCGATGTTGGCAGCCATTACTTGGGCATTCGTTTCAGACCGGGCCAAAGCCGACACTTTCTGGACGCCAAGGCTTCCGAACTCAGGGATGCTGTTCATTCTGTCGAGGGAGGACTCCTGCCGGGTATGTTATCGGTCGTCGAATCGATTTCCACGGACTCGTTGTTCACACGCCTGGACGCGGTCCTGTTGCAGCATTTAAAGCAAGAATCTCCCCGCCGCTCCCGAATTGATGACATCGTTCGTTACGTCGAGGCAACGCAAGGCCCGTTGCGCGTTGCCGAGTTGGCAGAGATGTACTGCAGGAGCCGCCGGCAGTTTGAGCGCGTATTTCTTGATGCGGTTGGTCTTTCGCCGAAGCTGTTCGTAGAGATCATCCGGTTTCGACGTGCTTCTGCACTGCTTGTCAAATCGACGCTTCCCATCGCCCGGATCGCCGCCAACCTTGGTTACGCAGACCAAAGTCACCTCACGCATGAGTTTGGCCGCTTCTTCGGGCGTCCCCCATCACAGCTGCGCGAACATGCCGCATTCTTACAAGACAGGGGCCGCCTCGCCGAACACAATGCAGACTCCCTTTACCTTTGATGAGGAGTCTCCCGATGAAAATCAATAGTCTCTACCCGGTCATCATGACTGAAGACGTGGCGAAGTCGAAAGCGTTCTGGACAAGTCACTTCCCCTTTGAGGTCGCGTTCGACTCTGATTGGTACGTGAGCCTGCGTACGGACCAGCAGCCTGCGTTCGAGCTGGCGCTTCTTGATCCAAGTCACCCGACCATACCGGAAGCATTCCGTGGCAAGTTCAACGGCGGGCTGATCCTCAACTTCGAGGTTGATGACGTGGACGCCGAGTACGAGCGTTTGCGCAGGATCGGGCTTCCAATGCTTCTGCCGTTGCGCTCGGAGGATTTTGGCCAGCGGCACTTCATCACATCCGATCCAAACGGCGTGCTCATCGACATAATCAAGGTCATAGCTCCTTCGGCGGAGTATGCGTCCCAGTACGATGAGGACACGCTGAAAACGATAGGCCTCAATGCCAGCCACACGACGTGATTTGCGCCGCCTGACAACCGATTGCAGCGGCCGGCGCTCATGTACAGCCGCTGAATCGGAACCTTAGC
>NZ_DAIUCO010000068.1:0-20947 GCF_036846085.1 Noviherbaspirillum sp.
CGTGCGGTGACAGCGGAGTCTTCCAGCGATGCCTTGGCTGCGTTCAGGTTCAGGGCGGCGATCTTTTCCATGCTTTCAAAAGTCTTGGAAGTCAATGTGGTGAAAATCGCGAGCTGGTTTTCGAAGTTGGACTTGGCGGCGTTGACGAATTGTTCGTTGATTGGAAACATGGTTTTCTCCTGAGGTAAGGAAATCTAGGGAATTAAATGGGAGCGCTTGATCTATGGTGCGCTGCAACAAAGGCTATTCTAAAGACTAAAAATCGGAAGTCAAGCATTTTTGGTGCGATGCACAAAAAATCCTTGCTTGTATTGCTTGCAAGCAAAGAATGCATTTCCAGTCTGTAATTTAATGACCAGTCTGATGTCGGTTTGGTAAGGTTTTAATGTTGTACCGGATGCACTCGATCCTTTCCCCCGGCATTGCGAAGCTGCGTCTTCCTGCATAATGTGCACCACTTTCAATACGCATCATTTCCATGGCAAAGAAGGATCATGTCTCCGAAACCCCAGCGACCCAGTTCTTGCGTAAAAATGGGATCGCTTTTTCCGAACACCCTTATCAGTATGAAGAGCATGGCGGCACCGCCGTCTCCGCCCGTGAACTCGGCGTGGACGAACACCATGTCGTCAAGACACTGGTCATGCAGGACGAGTCCGCGAAGCCGCTGATCGTGCTGATGCACGGCGACCGCAAGGTGTCGACCAAAAACCTCGCCAGGCAAATCGGCTGCAAGAGCGTCGAACCCTGCAAGCCGGAAGTGGCGAACCGCCATTCAGGTTACCTGCTGGGCGGCACATCGCCATTCGGCACACGCAAGGCGATGCCGGTGTACGTCGAAGAGACCATCCTGGCATTGGACAAGATCTACATCAATGGCGGGCGACGCGGCTACCTGGTCGGCATCGATCCGAAATGCCTGGCGTCGGTACTGCCTGTAACAGCGGTGCACTGCGCGCTGGAAGAATAAGAGCGTCTATCAAAATGCCTCTGGCTGCGTTGCGTCTCCTCGTCATACGTCAGTACTGCCTGCGTCGACGCGCCTTGCCAGAGAGCGCGAAGCTGCCGCTTCGCTCATTTTGTTAGACGCTCTAAATACAAAGTACTTAAACAAGGGAGAGTATGAATACCGTCTTATTTACAATTGCCGCCTACCTGCTGGGTTCGGTTTCCTTCGCGGTGGTCGTCAGCAAACTATTCGGACTGGCGGATCCACGCACATACGGTTCGAAGAACCCTGGCGCGACCAACGTGCTGCGCAGCGGCAACAAGGCCGCCGCTGTGCTGACTCTGCTGGGGGACGGTTTCAAGGGGTGGCTTGCCGTCTGGCTCGCGTCGGAGTTCGGACCGCAATTTGGTGTCGACGATAGCGGCGTCGCGCTGGTATCGATCGCGGTCTTCATCGGCCATTTGTGGCCGGTGTTTTTCCGCTTCGAAGGCGGCAAGGGTGTCGCGACCGCGCTCGGCGTACTGCTCGGGCTGAACGGCTGGCTCGGACTGGCAACCTTGATCACCTGGCTGGTGATCGCCTACGCATTCCGCTATTCATCGCTGGCGGCACTCGTCGCGAGTGTCTTCGCGCCGTTTTACTACGGACTGCTGTTCGGCACCGACATCAAGCTGCTTGCCGTGCTGGCAATGAGCGGCTTGCTGATCTACCGGCACCGTCAGAATATCGCCAATCTGATGGCCGGCAAGGAAAGCAAGATCGGCAGCAAGAAGAAGTAATCCCTCAAGCCCAATCACGAAGCAAATCGACGGAGACAGCCATGTTGAAAAGTCACGCATTCGAACGCCAATGGTTACCGACCGACTACGAGGGCATCGAGCGTAGCGTCCTGCGCCTGAACGATGGCGGCGGCCGGACATCACTGGTGCGGCTGGCGGCCGGCAGCAGGTTTCCGCGGCATGCGCACATGGGCAGCGAGGAAGTGCTGGTCATCGAAGGGACGGTGGTGATCGGCGGCGCGACACTGGCGGCCGGCGACTACCTGTATACCGAAGCGGGCGAGGAGCACGACGTACAGGCGCTGGAAAACGCCGTCATTTACGTCGCCTCGCAGAAGCAGACGCCGATCGTCGAGAAATAGAAACGCGGCCGATGACAGGTTAGTTCGGACGTAGCTCGTGGAGCGGCCAGCGCGGCCTCACGTTGAAGGCGTAGTCGCGCCGCGCCGCTTCGGGATGCACCTGTAGCCGCATCGCCCCCGCGAAAGCGATCATCGCGCCGTTGTCGGTGCAGAATTCCAGCTCGGGATAAAACACCTCGAACCGCCGCTTGACCGCCGCGTCGTTGAGCGCGTCGCGTAACTGCCGGTTGGCGCCGACGCCGCCGGCGATCACCAGCCTTTTCAGGCCCGTCTGCTTCAGCGCCTTCAGGCACTTCGCCACCAGCACGTCGACGATGGCATCGACGAAGGCCCGCGCGACATTGGCCTTGTCCTGTTCGCAGATATTTGCAGTGTGATTCTTCACCACTGTCAGCACCGCCGTCTTCAGGCCGGAAAAGCTGAAGTTCAAATCCTTCGAATGCAGCATCGGCCGCGGCAAATCGTAGGCGCCGGGATCGCCGAACTCCGCGAGCCGCGAAATGGCCGGTCCGCCGGGATAGCCAAGGCCGAGGAGCTTGGCCGATTTGTCGAAGGCTTCGCCCGCCGCGTCGTCCAGCGTCTCGCCGAGCAATTCATACCGACCGACGCCGTCCACCCGCATGAGCTGGGTATGGCCGCCGGAAATCAGCAAGGCGACGAACGGGAAGGCCGGCGGTGTTTTTGACAGCAGCGGCGACAGCAGGTGTCCTTCCAGATGATGCACGCCGAGCACCGGCCGGTCGAGCGCCAGGCCCAGGCCGCAGGCGACCGATGCGCCGACCAGCAGGGCGCCGGCGAGGCCCGGTCCCTGGGTATAGGCAATCGCATCGATGGCGGAGCGTTCGATCGCACTTTCCCGCAGCACCTGTTCGAGCAGCGGGATGGTGCGCTGGATATGGTCGCGCGAGGCCAGTTCCGGAACGACGCCGCCGTATTCCTGATGCATCGCGATTTGCGAGTAAAGCGCATGGGCGAGCAGGCCGCGTTGCGTGTCATACAACGCAAGGCCGGTTTCATCGCAGGAGGATTCGACGCCGAGAACGATCATGTGGGAACAATGAAGAGGGGAAAGAGGTGGCAAGCTTTTTGCAGCGACCCGTCATTGTAAAGGAAAGCCCCGCAGGTCCGCACACCCTGCCATTTTTGAAACAAGCCCACCATGACCGACTCCATACAGCTGAAAATCATTGTCATTAACTCATTGGTCGCGCCCGAGGGCGCGGACCAGGCGGCGCAGGAACAGGCCGAGCGCGCCCGCGCCCTGCGCATCGGTCTGCTGGAAGGCGGCTACAACATCCTTGCGGCGTTGCCACCGGACGCCGACCTGGAGGAACAGATCACTCAGTTGCAGCCGGACCTAATCATCGTCGATGCGCAGTCGGATGCGGCATTGAAGAAGGTGGTGGCGGCAACCGCCGATGCGCGGCGGCCGATCGTCTGTTTTACCGAAGACGGCGACAAGGCGAAGATGCACGCAGCCATTGAGGCCGGCGTATCTGCCTACGTGGTGGCCGGCTTGTCGGCCGAGCGGGTGAAGGCGGTGCTCGATGTGGCCATGGCGCGGTTCGAAGTCGACCAGAAGCTGCGCGTGGAGCTCAGTGAAACCAAGGTGAAACTGGCCGAGCGCAAGGTGATCGAGCGTGCGAAAGGATTGCTGATGGAGCGGCACCATTGTTCGGAAGACGATGCTTACCGCAAGCTGCGGCGTCTTGCGATGGATAAGAACCTGAAGCTGTCGGAAGTGGCGCAACGCATGCTCGACGTTGCCGATCTTCTTATTTGAAAACGCCTTCCCGCTACCCCGATTCACACCTCGCGAACCAATCCCGCCGGAACGCGGCAGCACCAAACGCCGCGCCCTTTTTTGATGCGTTGCACAACCCCGGTGCACAACTTCCCCACTTTCATGATGAAACGCCCGCAAACAGCACGGGCGCCGTCGCTGCGACGCCGCGATACCGCTGGCACACCAATTGCAAATGAACAGGCAGTGCCAATGGCGGCGCGACGATCAGCAACACCGTCTTGACCAATGTCGGTCGAGGCATTTGGACAAAGGCGTCCGAGTCGGATGAGCTCAGCTCATGCCGTTCGGACGCCTTTTTTTTGCCCAGTGCGAATTAACTCATGAGGAAGTCATGACAACGAACGATACAAAAACCAATTTGACCCGCCGCAGCATTCTGAAGACGGGCGCGGCTGTCACCGCAGCAGGGGCATTCGGCGCATTGGCAACGCAGGGGGCGTGGGCCGCGGGGTCCGACAAGCCGGAAAAGGAAGAGGTCAAGGTCGGCTTCATTCCGCTGACCGATTGCGCGTCCGTGGTGATGGCGTCGGTGCTCGGTTTTGATAAGAAGTACGGGATCAAGATCGTGCCGACCAAGGAAGCATCCTGGCCCGGCGTGCGCGACAAGCTGGTCAATGGCGAGCTCGACGCGGCGCATGTGCTGTACGGCCTGGTCTACGGCGTTCACCTCGGCGTGAGCGGTCCGAAGAAGGATATGGCGATCCTGATGACGCTCAACAATAACGGCCAGGCGATCACGCTGTCGAAAAAGCTCGCCGACAAGGGCGCGGTGGACGGCCCGTCGCTGGCCAAGCTGATGCAGACCGACAAGCGCGAATACACCTTCGCACAGACGTTCCCGACCGGCACCCACGCGATGTGGCTGTATTACTGGCTCGCGTCCTACGGCATCGATCCGATGAAGGACGCGAAGATCATCACCGTGCCGCCGCCGCAGATGGTCGCCAATATGCGCATCGGGAACATGGACGGTTATTGCGTCGGCGAGCCATGGGGCCATCGCGCGATTGCCGACGGCATCGGCATCACCGGCGTGACCACGCAGGACATATGGAAGGACCATCCGGAGAAGGTGCTCGGCACCACGGCCGAATGGGTGAAGGCAAATCCGAATACGGCGCGCGCCATGACGGCCGCGATTCTGGAAGCGAGCAAGTGGATCGACGCCTCGCTGTCCAACAAGAACAAAATGGCGGAAACCATCGCCAACAAATCGTATGTCAATACATCGGTTGACGTGATCAACCAGCGCATTCTCGGCCGTTACCAGAACGGCCTGGGCAAGACCTGGGACGATCCCAACTACATGAAGTTCTATAACGACGGCGCCGTGAACTTCCCATACCTGTCCGACGGCATGTGGTTCCTCACCCAGCATCGCCGCTGGGGTCTGCTCAAGGATGACATCGACTACATGGCGGTGGCCAAATCGATCAACCGCATCGACATGTACAAGGAAGCGGCCACCATGGCGAGCGCCGGCGTGCCGAAGGATGTGATGCGCACGTCCAAGCTGGTGGACGGGGCGGTGTGGGACGGCAAGAATCCGAAGGCATATGCCGCTTCCTTCAAGATCAAGGCACAGGCCAACGCTTAATTTTTTCAGAATGGAGTCGTCATGAGTGCAGTAATGGACACGATGTTGAACAAGCCGGCGCCGTCGGCACCCTTGATCAGCGAATCGCCACCGAAGAAGGCGGACATCGAAGCCGCGACTACGGAAAGCCGTCGCCGGCGCGTGGTTGGCGCCGATGCGCCGCTGATCGGCGGCAGGAACGGCCAGGCGCGTGCGGCACTGCTTGCCGTGATTGCACCTGTTCTCGGCCTCGCCTTTCTCGTTCTGGTATGGGAAATCGTCGCCGCGAAGAACGCCGGCTTCCCGACACCGGCAGCCACCCTGCAGGCGGCGATCACGCTCTTTTCCGATCCGTTCTACCGCAACGGCCCGAATGACCAGGGTATCGGGTGGAATCTGCTGTCATCGCTGCAGCGGGTCGGCCTCGGTTTCGGCATGGCGGCAGCCGTCGGCATCCCGCTCGGCTTCATGATCGGCCGGTTCAAGTTCCTGTCGGCGATGTTCAACCCGATCATCAGCCTGCTCAAGCCGGTGTCGCCACTGGCATGGCTGCCGATCGGCCTGCTTGTTTTTAAAGCAGCCAATCCGGCCGCTATATGGGCGATTTTCATCTGCTCCATCTGGCCGATGATCATTAATACGGCAGTCGGCGTACAGCGCGTTCCACAAGACTATATGAATGTCGCCAGGGTGCTGAATCTATCGGAATGGAAGATCGTCACCAAGATCCTGTTTCCTTCGGTGCTGCCATACATGCTGACCGGTGTGCGACTGGCGATCGGCACCGCATGGCTGGTGATTGTCGCGGCGGAGATGCTGACCGGCGGCGTGGGTATCGGTTTCTGGGTCTGGGACGAATGGAACAACCTGAATGTGCCGCACATCATCATCGCCATCGTGGTGATCGGGATAGTCGGCCTGCTACTGGAGCAGCTGCTGGTAACCATTGCGAAGGCATTCACCTATGAGGATGTGCGCAGCTGACGCTGTTTGCACCACTTCGACATCACCTGATCATTAAAGGAAATCTTCATGGACAACAACAGCAAATTTATCGAAATCCAGAAGGCGGAAATGGTGTTCCACACCAAGAAGGGCACATTTCACGCGCTGAAGGACATCAACCTGCAAGTGAAAAAAGGCGAGTTCGTCACGCTGATCGGCCACTCGGGATGCGGCAAGTCGACATTGCTGAACCTCATCGCCGGCCTGCTGGATGCAACCGGGGGCATGCTCCTGTGCGCCAATCGCGAGATAGCCGGGCCGTCGCCGGAGCGGGCGGTCGTGTTTCAAAACCATTCGCTGCTGCCGTGGCTCACCTGCCATGAAAACGTCTATTTGGCGGTGGAGCGGGTATTCGGCGCGACCGAGAACAAGGCGCAGTTGAAGGCGCGTACCAAATCGGCATTGGCCCTGGTGGGATTGACCGCGGCGGAACACAAGCGCCCGCATGAGATTTCCGGCGGCATGAAGCAGCGGGTCGGTATCGCCCGTGCGCTGTCGATGGAGCCAAAAGTCCTGCTGATGGACGAGCCGTTCGGCGCCCTCGATGCGCTCACCCGTGCTCACCTCCAGGATGAACTGCTGAAGATCGTCGCGAAGACGAACTCGACGGTGGTGATGGTGACGCATGATGTCGATGAGGCGGTGCTGTTGTCGGACCGCATCGTGATGATGACGAACGGGCCGGCCGCCACTATCGGGGACATCGTCAATGTCAGGCTCGAACGGCCACGCGACAGGGTGGCGCTGGCGCAGGACCCGCTGTACGTGGAGTACCGGAGGTCGGTGCTGGAGTTCCTGTATCACCGCCAGGCGAATCCGGCGGTGTTGAAGGAAGCGGCGTAGGGATTCACGCCAATGAATATAGGAAAAGCTCCTTCCCCCTGTCAGGGGGAAGGTTGGGATGGGGGTAGTGAGGTCGGGCTAATGCATACGATTGCTCGACCTCACTACCCCTCCTTGCAGGACGCATCTTCGCTTGCAAGCGAAGATCGTTCCGCAGGCGTGCAGCATGCTGCACGAAACCCCTGCTACACCCCTAGCCCTCCCCCTGAGAGGAGGAGGGAACAGGTAGCCAATCGATCAACCGCCACCATACTCACCCCACCACAATCACCCAACCACAATCAGATACAACAACAGCAAATTCATCACGATCGACATCACCGCGACCGCACGCCATAACGACAGCGGATCTCGTTTCGCCAGCGGCGTCGCCGGCAGACCCGGCAAAGGATTCGCCGCACCCCGCTCGAGCGCGAGTAAAAACTCCTCCGCCGTTTCGAAGCGGTCCGACGGGCTGCGCGCCACCGCTTTCAGCACCACGTTCTCCAGCCATACCGGCACGTCGGGCCGGTATCTGGTCGGCGGCACCGGATCGCCGAAGCGCGGATTCTGGAATGGTTCGATCTCGCCATACGGGTAGCGCCGCGTCAGCATCAGGTACAGCGTCACACCGACCGCATAGACATCGGTACGCGGCGACGGCGGCTCATGCTCGAACTGTTCGGGAGCCAGGAAGGACGGGGTGCCGGCCTGCGGCGCTTCCAGCGGGGCGTCCGCTTCCAGCCCGGAATGCGCCACGCCCAGATCCAGCAGGCGCAATTCGCCGTCGATGCCGAGATGCACATTGGCCGGCTTGATATCGCGGTGGATGATGCTGCGTCGATGCAATGCGCCCACGGCGCGTACCAGCTTCTCGCCGTGCGCGATCACTTCCGGCACCGTGAAATGCGTACCGGCGTCCAGCCGCTGCTGCACGGTGTAGCCGTCATGCCAGGTGGTCAGGTAGTACAGGAAATTCTTTTGCTCCGGCGTGATCACCTGCGGGAAGAAACGCGCGACGACCCGCTTCGCCAGCCATTCCTCGTGGATGAATGCGGACCGTTCACGCGGATCGTCCGCTGTTTCCGGCTGCAATGTTTTTAATGCCATCCTGCGCTGCGTACGCGGATCCACCACCCGGTAGAGCAGGGTGGCGCGTGAGGAATGCACCAGTGCCTCGACTTCCATGCCGTCGATGATTTGCTCCGGACGCAACCTGGGCAAGGCCGGCAGCTGCTGCGCCAGCGACAGGGCATCACGCAGGTTTTCTTCGGGCAGGCCGATAACCTTGAGCACCAGCGCGCTGGTGTTGTCGGTGGAGCCGCCCGCCAGTGCCGCATCCACCAGCGCGGTGGCCGCGCTGTCCGCATCCAGGCGCCCGAGCGCCACCTCCGACAGCAGGCTGTTGATGTCGTATTCGGTCATCCATGCCCACACACCGTCCGATGCGAGCAGGAACACATCGCGTTCCCGCAGTTCCCCCATGCCATGGTCGATCGCCAATCGCGAGTCAAGGCCGACGGCGCGTGTCAGTACATGCTGCATCTCCGGCCTGTCCCAGACGTGGTCGGTGGTGAGGCGGGTCAGTGCGCCGCCGCGCAACAGGTACAGCCGCGTGTCGCCGACATGGGAAAAGTAATAGAAGCCGCCGCGCAGCACCACCGAGGTCAGCGTTGTCGCCATCCCGGCCAGTTCCCGTCGCGCCGAGCCCTGTTTTTGCACCCAGCCGTTGATTGCCTTGATGACGCGATCAAGCGCCTGGGTAACCGGCCAGGTGTCGGGCGTCGCATAGTAGTCGGCGAGCAGGCCGCGCACCGTGTACTCCGCCGCCTCGCGGCCGCCGTCGTTACCCGAAACGCCATCGGCGATGGCGGCGATCAGGCCCTTGGTGGAGAGTTCCGGCTGGTCCGGCGTGACCATGCCGACAAAGTCTTCGTTGCGTTCGCGGGGGCCGGCGAGCGTGGCATGGCCGGCGGCAATGGTAAGCGGCATGAGAAATTGCTTTCGGTTGACGACAACCGATTCTATCGCCCCGCCTTAAATTTTTGCGGATGTCATCGCCGCGCTGCCCCATGTCGTGCGCCAGCGCCCCTTGACGACCGACAGACCGAGCAGTGCAGCGACTGCCAGTGAAGCGAACAACACCAGCCCGAGCTGATAGTTGCCTGTGAGCTGCTTCGAATAACCGAGACTGGACGCAAGATAAAAACCGCCGATGCCGCCTGCCATTCCCACCAGCCCGGTCATCACGCCGATTTCCTTGCGGAATCGCTGGGGCACCAATTGAAAGACGGCACCGTTACCCGTTCCCAGGGCAAGCATTGCCAGGACGAACACGATGACGGCTGCGGTCGCCGATTGCAGGCCGAAACTCGCAATGAACAAGAATGTCGCTGCAAGAACATACATCACCGACAAGGTCTTGATGCCGCCTATGCGGTCGGCGATCCGGCCGCCGAGCGGGCGCACCAGCGAACCGGCGAATACGCAGGCGGCGGTGAAATAACCCGCCGTGACCGGCGACAGGCCGTACTGGCTGTTGAAGTAAATCGTCAATGAGGAGGCAAGCCCTGAGAAGCCGCCGAAGGTGACGCTGTAGAAGAACATGAACCACCACGCGTCCTTGTCCCTCAGTACATGCAGGTACTCGACAAGGGATTTTGGCGGCGGCGCGGACGGCGCATCCTTCGCGAACACCATATAGACCAGCAGCGCGATACCAAGCGGGATCAGGCACAGGCCGAACACGTTCTGCCAGCCGAATGCAATGGCCAGCGCAGGTGCGAACAATGCGGCGAAGGCGGTGCCGGAATTGCCTGCGCCGGCGATGCCGAGCGCCGTCCCCTGGTGCTCGGGCGGATACCAGCGCGATGCCAGCGGCAGGGCGACGGCAAACGCCGCACCGGCAACGCCGAGCAGCACGCCGAGGAACAGCAGGCTTTGATAACTCGCCAACTGGCCGAGCCATGCCCAGGTGAGGCCGGCGATGACGACCAACTGTCCGATCAGTCCGGCTTTCTTCGGCTTGAGGTGGTCGACCAGCACGCCCATGACGATACGCAGCAGTGCGCCGGCCAGCAGCGGCGTCGCCACCATCAATCCTTTCTGGGCAGGTGTGAGGCCGATGTCGGTCGATATCTGAACAGCGAGCGGACCCAGGATCACCCAGACCATGAAGCTGAGATCGAAATAGAAAAACGATGCCAGCAACGTCGGCGTATGGCCGGCTTTCCAGAATGAGGTCTTTTGCATTCGATGCCTTTGATCCAATAGTGTGAATGTGATGAGTGGGCCTGCACGATGCAAGTGCTATGCCACTCACTTTCCGTGCGTGCCGTACTGCCTTTGCCAGTGCGGCATGCACCGCAATGTGGATTGCACCGGATCGAACTGCGAAGTTGCACCTGTGCGGTGCGGATTGCGTCACATCATGGTGCTTGCGGACGCTGCGGAGAAGGTGCGGCAAATGGCACTCCTCTTGCTTATGACTGTTCACGAATTGTTTATCGCTTCAATGGCGAAGCTGAAAGGTGAGGGAGCTTTAATGAAGAAGCTGAAACTGGTCATGGTGGGGAACGGCATGGCCGGGGTGCGCACACTGGAAGAATTGCAGAAGATTGCCCCCGATATCTACGACATCACGGTATTCGGCGCCGAGCCGTATGCCAATTACAACCGCATCCTGCTGTCCCCGGTGCTCGCCGGCGAACAGACCGTCAAGGACATCATGCTCAATGATGTCGACTGGTATGCGGCAAACAACATCCAGCTCCATCTCGGAAAGAAAATCACACGGATCGACCGCGTCAAGCGCATGGTCATCGCGGAAGACGGCACCACCGCCGAGTATGACCGCCTGCTGCTGGCCACGGGCTCCAATCCCTTCATGCTGCCGGTGCCGGGAAAGGACCTGCAGGGCGTGATTTCCTACCGCGATATCCATGACACCAACGCGATGATCGACGCCGCGCAGGTGCATACCCATGCGGTGGTGATTGGCGGCGGCCTGCTCGGGCTGGAAGCCGCCAACGGACTGAAGCTGCGCGGCATGGATGTCACCGTCGTACATCTGCCCAACTGGCTGATGGAACGTCAGCTCGATCCGGTCGCCGGCAAGATGCTGCAGAAATCGCTGGAAGACCGCGGCCTGAAATTTCTGCTGGAGAAGAATACCCAGGAACTGGTCGGCGATGAAAACGGGCGGGTGAAGGCGATCCGCTTCACCGACGGACTTGAAGTGCCGGCGCAACTGGTGGTGATGGCGGTCGGCATCCGGCCCAATACCACGCTGGCCGAATCCGCCGGGCTGTACTGCAACCGCGGCATCGTCGTCAACGACACGATGCAGACCTACGACCCGCGAATTTACGCCGTCGGTGAATGCGTCAATCATCGCGGCACTGCCTACGGGCTGGTTGCGCCGCTGTTCGAGATGGCCAAGGTATGCGCGAACCATCTCGCGAATTTCGGCATCGGCCGCTACCAGGGTTCGGTCACCTCGACCAAGCTGAAGGTCACCGGCATCGACCTGTTCTCCGCCGGCGAATTCATGGGCGGGGAGGGAACGGAGGAAATCGTGCTGTCCGACCCGATCGGCGGCGTGTACAAGAAACTGGTTCTCAAGGACGACAAGCTGGTGGGCGCCTGCCTCTACGGCGACACGGTCGACGGCTCCTGGTATTTCCAGCTGCTGCGCGAAGCCAAGAATGTGGCGGAGATCCGCGACACGCTGATGTTCGGCGAGGCCAATACCGGCCGTCCCGGCGACGTGGGCCATGAAGGATTCACCAAGGCCGCCGCGATGCCGGACACCGCCGAAGTCTGCGGCTGCAACGGCGTCTGCAAGGGCAGCATCGTCAAGGCGATCAAGGAAAAAGGCCTGTTCACGCTGGAAGACGTGCGCAAGCAAACCAAGGCGTCGGCCTCCTGTGGCTCCTGCACCGGCCTGGTGGAACAGATCATCATGTTCACCGCCGGCGGCGACTATTCGAGTTCCAGCAAGGTCAAGCCGCTATGTGGCTGCACCGACCATACGCACCAGAACGTGCGCGATGCGATCAAGGCCAACAAGCTGCTGACGATCGCTGGCACCATGCAATTCATGGATTGGCGCACGCCGAATGGCTGTGCAACCTGCCGGCCGGCGATCAACTATTACCTGTTGTCGACCTGGCCGCATGAGGCAAAGGACGATCCGCAATCGCGCTTCATCAACGAACGTGCCCATGCCAACATCCAGAAGGACGGCACGTATTCGGTGATCCCGCGCATGTGGGGCGGTGAAACCACCGCAAAGGATCTGCGCCGCATCGCCGACGTGGTGGACAAGTACGGCATCCCGACGGTGAAGGTCACCGGCGGCCAGCGCATCGATCTGCTGGGTGTGAAGAAGGAAGATCTGCAATCGGTCTGGAAGGATCTCGACATGCCGTGCGGCCATGCGTATGCGAAAGCCCTGCGCACGGTGAAGACCTGCGTCGGCTCGGAATGGTGCCGTTTCGGCACCCAGGATTCGACTCTGATGGGACAGCAGCTCGAACGCGCGCTGTGGAAGATGTACGCGCCGCACAAGGTGAAGATCGCCGTATCGGGTTGCCCGCGCAACTGCGCGGAATCCGGCATCAAGGATGTGGGCGTGATCGGCGTCGATTCGGGATGGGAAATCTATGTCGGCGGCAACGGCGGCATCAAGACGGAAGTTGCGCATTTCTTCGTCAAGCTCAAGACCCACGAGGAAGTGCTGGAATACTCCGGCGCCTTCCTGCAGCTGTACCGCGAGGAGGGCTGGTACCTGGAGCGCACCGTGCATTACCTGGCGCGGGTGGGACTGGATTACGTCAAGAAGAAGGTGCTGGAAGACGAGGCCAACCGGAAGGCCCTGTATGAACGGCTGCTGTTTTCGCTCGACGGCGAACCGGACCCATGGCACGAGAAGGAGAAGGCGCTGGTGGATACGCGGCAGTTCGAGCCGTTGTCGGTGTAACAAATAACCACCGGCCGGTCCCCTCCTCCTTTCAGGAGGAGGGTTAGGGTGGGGGTGGTGAGGTCGGGCCAACGCATGCGATTGCTCGACCTCACCACCCCCATCCCAACCTTCCCCCTGAGAGGGGGAAGGAGCAGACCGCGCTCAGTTGCGTCGACACCGATTTTGCCACCCTCTTAAAGTTCAAACCCAACACCAAGGAACCCCATGTCCCAACAATGGAAAGCCATCT
Organism: Noviherbaspirillum sp.; assembly: GCF_036846085.1. Lineage (NCBI taxonomy): Bacteria > Pseudomonadati > Pseudomonadota > Betaproteobacteria > Burkholderiales > Oxalobacteraceae > Noviherbaspirillum > Noviherbaspirillum sp. The sequence continues at coordinate 13,516 of NZ_DAIUCO010000068.1, forward strand.
GCAACGTCGCAGATATCCCCGTGCTCGGCGCGCGGGTCGTTCACCGGGCGAAGCAGCCCAATGTGGCGATTTTCCGCAATGGCGAAGACAAGATCTTCGCTCTCCTCGATCGTTGTCCGCACAGGGGCGGCCCTCTGTCCCAGGGCATTGTCTTCGGCGAACGGGTCGCCTGTCCGCTGCACAACTGGAACATCCAGCTCGACTCCGGTTGCGCGACCGCGCCGGACGAAGGATGCACGCAGACATTCAGCGTCAAGGTGGAGGACGGGCTTGTGTATCTCGACCTGCAGGAATTGAACGTCACGTCGTCCGAGGCTGAAACCGCATGACTTCATTGCGCGACACCAAGGCGACCTGTTGTTATTGCGGTGTCGGATGCGGCGTGATCGTGCAAAGCGATGGCGAGAAAGTGATCGGTGTCCGCGGCGACCCTGACCATCCCGCCAATTTCGGCCGCCTGTGCACGAAAGGCAGCACCCTGCACCTCACCGCAAAACCCGCGCTGCAGCAGCAGGCGCGGGCGCTGTATCCGGAAATGCGTTTTAACCGTGCCGACCGCCGGGAAAAGTCATCCTGGGATGCGACGATGGACTATCTCGCCCATCGCTTCGCCGAAACCATCGCGGCGCACGGGCCGGACAGCGTCGCGTTCTATATATCAGGCCAGCTCCTGACCGAGGATTACTACGCGTTCAACAAATTATCCAAGGGCCTGATCGGTACCAACAATATCGACACCAATTCGCGCCTCTGCATGTCGAGCGCGGTGGCCGGCTACAAGCAGACACTGGGCGCCGATGCGCCGCCGGCGTGCTATGAGGACATCGATCATGCACAGGTCATTTTCATCGCCGGTTCCAACACGGCCTATGCGCACCCCATCCTGTACCGCCGCATCGAGGACGCGAAGAAGAACAACCCGCGCCTGAAGGTCATCGTCGCTGACCCCCGACGCACCGACACCGCCCGCGAAGCCGACCTGTTCCTGCCGATACTGCCCGGCACCGACGTGGCGCTCTTCAACGGCATGCTGCACATTTGCCTATGGGAAGACCTGATCGACACCACCTATATCGATGCGCATACCGAGGGATTCGCGGAATTGAAACGCACCTTGCGTGAATACACGCCGGCGTACGTCGCCGGTGTGTGCGGCATCGACGAGCAGGATCTCATCCGTGCGGCGCGCTGGTTCGGCGAGTCGACGGCGTCGCTGTCCCTGTACTGCCAGGGGCTGAACCAGTCGTCGTCCGGCACGGCGAAGAACGCGGCGCTGATCAACCTGCACCTCGCCACCCGCCAGATCGGCAAGCCCGGGGCGGGGCCGTTTTCGCTCACCGGCCAGCCGAATGCGATGGGCGGACGGGAAGTCGGCGGACTGGCAAATCTCCTGTCGGCCCACCGTGACATGAGCAATCCGCAGCATCGGGCCGAAGTCGCCGCGCTGTGGGGCGTGGACGACGTACCGGCCAAGCCGGGCAAGACGGCGGTGGAAATGTTCGAGGCCGTTCGCACCGGCGATATCAAGATCGTCTGGATCGCCTGCACCAATCCGGCCCAGTCGATGCCCGACCAGAAACTGGTGCGCGAAGCACTGAACAAGGCGGAGCTGGTGATCGTGCAGGAAGCCTACAAAAGCACTGTCACCGTCGATTATGCCGACGTGTTGCTACCGGCCACGACCTGGAGCGAAAAGGAAGGAACGGTCACCAATTCCGAACGGCGCATCACCCGCTTCAAGCCGGTGCTCCCGAAACCGGGGGAAACACGTCACGATTGGGAAATCGTCGTGGACTTCGCGCAGCGGCTGGAACAGTTGACCGGCAGGGAAAAGACCTTGTTTCCCTATGCCGGCGTAGAGCAGATCTGGAACGAACATCGCGAGAGCACCCGGGGCCGCGATCTCGATATCACCGGTCTGTCGTACCAGATCCTGGAAGAGCAGGGGCCGCAACAGTGGCCTTATCCGGAGGGAGCATCCGAAGGCAGGAAACGCCTGTATGAAGACGGCGTGTTTCCGACCGCCAATGGCCGGGCGAAATTCGTCAATACCGCTTACCAGCCGGTTGCCGAAGCAATCGACGCGCGCTATCCGTTCCGTCTGACGACCGGCCGCCTGCGCGACCAATGGCATGGAATGAGCCGCACCGGCACCGTCGGGCAATTGTTTTCCCATGCGTCGGAACCGGCGGTGGTGCTGGCGCAGATCGACATGGATCGGCGCCTGATCGCCGACGGCGACCTGGTTCACGTCACCAGCCGGCGCGGCACGCAGATCCTGCCGGCCATCGCCGGCGACGACATGCGTTCCGGCCAGGCCTTCATCGGCATGCACTGGGGCGAGGAATATGTGTCGGGGCGCGGGCACGAGGGCGGCGGCACCTATGGCGTGAATGCGTTGACGGTGTCGGCGTTCGATCCGAGTTCGAAGCAGCCGGAGCTGAAGCATGCCGCGGTAAAAATCCTGAAGGCGGAGCTGCCGTGGCAATTTCTGGTCTTCGGATGGATCGACGAGGCGCAGGCGCTCGACCTGCAAGCCGCATTGCGTCCATACATGCGCCAATTCGCGTATGCATCCTGCACCCTGTTCGGCCGCGACAAGACCGGCGTGCTGTTTCGCGCCGCCGATGACTATCCGGCCGCCGCCGCACTGGTAAAGGACATCGAATCCCGCTTCGGCATCGTTGGTACCGGCGTGCTGCGCTATGACGATCCGCGGCGCGGAAACGCCCGGCACATCCTGCTTGACGACGGCAAGTTGAAAGCCGTGGCGCTCGCCGGGGATATTTCCGCCGAGCGCTGGTTGAAGGAATACCTGCAGGGCGACCAGCCGGTGTCCGCGCTCGGCCGCATGCTCCTGATGCCGTCGTCCCAGGCACCGAAGGGCTTCAAGGCCCGTGGACGGGTGGTCTGCAACTGCTTCAATATCAGCGAGATCGATATCGGTGATGCTCTCGACAAACAGGACTGGATCAATCGCGGCACGCCGGAAGCGGCGCTTGCTTCCCTGCAGGAAAAACTGAAGTGCGGAACCAATTGCGGTTCCTGTGTGCCGGAAGTGAAAAAAATGATTTTCCAGCGGATGTCGGCGAAGGCGGCCGCGTAGCATTATCATCGCGGGAACCCTTCCCCTGGATATCGCCTGCTCATGGAATCTACTTTTCACCCCGACCCGTTCCCGATCGCCCGCTTCATCAAGGAGATCGGGCGCGGGAAGAAGGGCGCCCGCAGCATCTCGCGCGACGACGCCCGCCTGCTTTATGCCGCGATGCTTGATGGCCGCGTGTCCGACCTGGAGATGGGCGGCCTGATGCTGGCGATGCGCATCAAGGGCGAGTCGGTGGATGAAATTGCCGGCTTTCTCGACGCGGCCGAAGCATCGTTCGAGCCGCTGCATGCCCCGGCAGGCGACTTCGCGCCGATCGTCATTCCCAGCTACAACGGCTCGCGCAACCTGCCCAACCTGACGCCGCTGCTGGCCCTGCTGCTGGCGCGGGAGGGCGCGCCGGTGCTGGTGCATGGCGTCACTACCGATCCCGGCCGTGTCACCACGGCGGAGATCCTGGCCGAACTTGGCCTGCCGTTCACCGGCAGCGTGCAAGAGGCCCAGGCCGGGTTCGCTGCCCGCCGCCCGGTGTTCATGCCGATCGAGGTACTGGCGCCTCGCCTGGCGCATCAGCTGTCGTTGCGGCGCATACTCGGCGTGCGCAATTCAACCCATACGCTGGTCAAGATCATGCAGCCGTTCGCCGGACCTGCACTGCGGCTGACGTCCTACACCCATCCCGAATATCTCGAGTTGTTATCGTCCTACTTCGCCACGGCCGTGCCCCCCGAACGCGGCGATGCCTTCCTGATGCGCGGCACCGAAGGCGAGACCGTCGCCAACCCCAAGCGCGCGCAGCAGATTCAATGGTTCCATGAACATGCATGCACCATTTTGGTGGAGAAGCAGGCGGCGGTGGACGAGATGCCGCCCCTACCAGAGAGCAGCGACGCGGCCACCACGGCGCGCTGGATCCAGCAGGCTCTGGAGGGTATGCAGCCGGTACCGGCGCCGATCGTTGAGCAGGTGGAACATTGTTTGCATGTTGCAAGGGAACTCCGCAACCAGACAATTTTTCACCATGACAGTGCACGCTAAGGTTTATCTCGTCGGCGCCGGCCCCGGCGATCCGGAACTCCTGACCATCAAGGCAGCAAAAACCATCGGCCTCGCCGACGTGATCCTCGTCGACGACCTGGTCAATCCCGCCATACTGGAGCATGCGCGAGCGGATGCCCGCATCGTGCATGTCGGCAAACGCGGCGGGTGCCAGTCGACGCCGCAGGAATTCATCGAACGGCTGATGATCGGCGAAGCCCGCAGCGGGCGTTGCGTGGTGCGGCTCAAGGGCGGCGATCCCTTCATGTTCGGGCGCGGCGGCGAAGAACGCGACCACTTGCAGGCCGCCGGCATCGACGTCGGCATCGTCAACGGCATCAGCAGCGGCATGGCGGCACCGGCGGCGATTGGCGTGCCGCTGACGCACCGCAGCTGGAGCCAGGGCGCGGTATTCGTCACCGGCCACGGCAAGGATGCGGCGTCCAACCCGGACTGGGCGACATTGGCGAAGCTCGACCTGACGCTGGTGATCTACATGGGTATGGCCCGCTGCGGCGATATCCGGAACGCGCTCATCGAAGGCGGCAAGCCCCCGTCCACACCAGTGGCGGTCATCCATGCCGCCAGCCTGCCGTCCCAGGCACACCTGGTGACGACCCTCGGCGAGTTGACCGAAGCGTTGTCCGCCTCCGGACTGGCCAGTCCGGGCATCATCGTCGTCGGCGACGTCGTGCGATGTGCGGATGAATTTTCCGCCCAGCCGGCGCGATTGAGGGCAAGCAACTAATCGCGTGGGCGCCTGCCCGCCGCTGACACGTTAGAATCGCGGCTTGCTTTCAACTCCACAAGCCATGGCGAAACAATTCGATGTCGCGGTAATCGGCGCGGGCGCCGCCGGAATGATGTGCGCCGCGGTTGCCGGCCAGCGTGGCCGCAAGGTCGTGCTGATCGATCATGCAACCAAGCTTGCCGAAAAAATACGCATATCGGGCGGCGGCCGCTGCAACTTCACCAACCTGTACGCCGGGCCGCAACACTACCTGTCAAAGAACCCGCATTTCTGCAAAAGCGCGCTGTCGCGTTATACCGCCCAGGATTTCATCGGATTGGTAAAACGCCATCGCATCGCCTACCACGAGAAGCACAAGGGACAATTATTCTGCGACGACTCTGCCGAGCAGATCATCGACATGCTGAAAGCCGAGTGCACGACCGGCAATGTCGCCTGGCGCATGCCATGCAAGGTCGAGGCAGTCGGCAAGGCCGGCGAGCGTTACCGTATTGATACGGACAGCGGCGTAATAGAAGCAGATAGCGTCGTGATTGCCACCGGCGGGCTGTCCATCCCGAAGATCGGCGCAACCGACTTCGCCTTCCGCATTGCAAAACAATTCGGTTTGAAACTGATCGAGCCAAGGCCTGCACTTGTACCGCTTACCTTCGATGCTTCCGGCTGGCAACCCTTTGTGCCGCTCGCCGGTGTGGCGCTGGAAGTCGACATCGAGGCAGGCGAAAAGAAATCGCGCGGTCATTTCCGCGAAGACCTGCTGTTCACCCATCGCGGCCTCTCCGGGCCGGCGGTGTTGCAGATTTCGAGTTTCTGGCAGCCCGGCGCCGCGCTCACCCTGAACCTGGTGCCGGAGATGGATGTCGCGGAAGTGCTGATTGAAGGCAAGTCGGCGTTGAAGAAAAATCTTGGCAACCTTCTCGCACAATGGCTGCCTGCACGCCTGGCCGACGGCTGGCTGGGCGCCAACGGCTTTCGCCACGACGCCCGGTTGGCCGACATGCCGGACAAGGAGCTGCGCCGTCTCGGCAACTCGCTAAACCGCTGGACCTTGCAGCCCAACGGCTCGGAAGGCTATCGCAAGGCGGAAGTGACGCTCGGGGGCATTGATACTCGGGAGTTGTCGCAGCAGAGCATGATGGCGAACAAGGCGCCGGGCCTGTACTTCGTCGGCGAAGCGGTGGATGTCACCGGCTGGCTCGGCGGCTACAACTTCCAGTGGGCATGGGCATCCGGCGTCGCCGCTGGATTGGCGGTTTGATAACGTATGTAGCGGGCCCGGGCCGCTGCATGTTGCAGCGCCGCCTGCAACGTTCCGCTCAATTTTCTTTTCTTTGGGATTTTAAGCTGCTATACTCAGCGTCTTTCCCTGAAACCTCGGTTTGAGTTTACATGACCACAATTCGCCTTAAAGAAAACGAGCCGTTCGAAGTTGCCATGCGCCGCTTCAAGCGCACTATTGAAAAAACCGGTCTTCTGACCGAGTTGCGTGCGCGCGAGTTTTACGAAAAGCCGACCGCAGAGCGCAAGCGCAAGCTCGCCGCTGCCGTGAAGCGCCACTACAAGCGCATCCGCAGCCAGCAATTGCCGAAAAAGCTGTACTGATTTCCGACCGCACATTAACTGTGCGGTCAAATGCAAACCCGCTCCGGATGGCCGCAGCGGGTTTTGGCGTTTAGGGCTGGTTGTCTTTGCTGACTGTTAATCCCGGACCTGCAATATCAACCGACTATTGCAGGATGCATATCGCAATGCAATTGCATCACGCCGGGAGCAGGCGCATTCTTTCGCGGCATCCCGCTTTGCCCTGTACGGCAGCCGATTCCTGTCCCTATCGTGGACGGCGCATCCATGCGTGCAAGAGCGCAATGGATGCACATGGCTGTCCGGCCTTGTGATAACCGGTTTTTCCCTCATATTTATCGATATTCGTCGACCCTGGAGCCTGCATGAGCCTGAAAGAACAAATCACCGAAGACATGAAGGCCGCCATGCGCGCCAAGGACACTGCCAAGCTCGGCACCATCCGGCTGCTCACCGCCGCGATGAAGCAAAAGGAAGTCGACGAGCGCATCGAGCTGACTGACGCACATGTCCTTGCCATCATTGAAAAGATGATCAAGCAGCGCAAGGATTCGATCAGTCAGTTCGAAGCCGGTGGTCGCCAGGACCTTGCGGACATCGAAAAAGCGGAGCTCTCCGTACTGTCGACCTACATGCCGGCAGCCATGTCCGATGCGGAAATGCAGGCCGAAGTCGCTGCGGCGGTCGCACAGGTCGGCGCCGCCGGACCGCAGGATATGGGTAAGGTGATGGGTGTACTGAAGCCGAAGCTGGCAGGCCGGGCCGATATGACGGTGGTTTCGGGGCTGGTGAAGGCCGCATTGTCCAAATCTTGATCTGGCTTAGGAAAGCGCCGCGCGCTGATCGCCAGCTGTGATCCCACAATCCTTCATTCAGGATCTGCTCAACCGGGTCGATATCGTCGACGTGGTAGGCCGTTACGTGCAACTGAAGAAGGGCGGCGCCAATTACATGGG
>NZ_DAIUCO010000069.1:0-20805 GCF_036846085.1 Noviherbaspirillum sp.
GTCATATGCCGAATCGCGCGACGAGAACGCGAACACCAGCATCACCGGATTCGGTCCGAGCCAGAACAGGTTTGAAAGCAAGACCCGGCTGCTGCAGTGGAATCATGACGTCGCGCTATCGCCGGACTGGACCGCCACCGCCGGTGTGGAGCGCCAATGGCAGGAACTGGACAGCGACAACGGGTTCGGGACCGTATTTGGTACCAAACGCAACACCGGCAGCGTCTATGCCGGCGTGCAGGGCAAGGCCGGTCCGCACCAGGTGCAGCTCAATGCGCGCCACGACCGCATAGACGAAGTGGATTCCGCCAGCACCGGCTATCTCGGATACGGCTACAACATCAGTGAACGGGTGAAGGCGATCGCCAGCCTGTCTTCCGCTTTCAGCGCACCGACGCTCGGCTACCTGTATTCGCCTTCCTTCGGCAACCCGGCGCTCAAGCCGGAGCGTGCACGTTCGGCCGAAGTCGGATTCCAGTATGCGGCGCAGCGGATGCTGGTCCGTGCCACCGTCTTCTCCACCCGCGTCAAGGAACAGCTCCAGTACGACCTCGTCAGCAACCGCTTCGACAACGTGGCGCGGGCGAGCAACCGCGGACTGGAAATCAGCGCCAGCGGCAACCTTCTCGACACCGACCTGCGGGCCAGCCTGACACTGCAGGATCCGCGCGACGACATCACCGACCAGCGACTGCGCCGGCGCGCAAAAACACTGGTGTCGCTGTCGGCCAACCGCACTTTCGGTCCGTGGCAGGCCGGCGGCGATCTCAGCTATACCGGCAGCCGGCCGGACGCGGCCAACCGGCTGGGTTCCTACTGGCTCGCCAATCTCACGGCCCGCTATGCGATCTCGAAAAGCCTGTCGGTGTTCGGCCGGGTGGAAAACCTGTTCGACCGCGACTACCAGACTGCCTATGGCTATAACCAGTTGCCGCGCGGCGTTTTCGTCGGGCTGAGCTGGCAGCCGTGATGCGGCACTCCTGAACAGGCGGCACGGCATGCGGCGGGCGCTCACCATACTTACCGGACTGGCATTGCTGTCGATGCTGGCGCTTGCCGGATCGGCGCTGTGCGGCAGCACCGGCTGCATGCTGCCCGATTTATCGCCCGGCGCCGATCCTGTGATCCGCCTGCTGCGCGTTCCGCGCGTGCTGGCCGCATTCGCCGTCGGCGGGCTGCTGGCGGTGGCGGGGGCGCTGATGCAGGTCCTGCTGCGCAATCCGCTCGCCGATCCGTATGTGCTCGGGTTGTCGGGTGGCGCGGCGGCGGGCGCGCTCATCGCCATGGTGGGAGCCATTCACCTCGGCATCGCGCAGGACGGTGCGGCCGGGCTGGGCGCTGCAATCGGGTCCGGCACGGCGATGCTGCTCCTGTTCGCACTGGTGCGACAGCCCCTGCGCCATCTTCCCTCGGCGCCATTCGTGTTCGGTCATCGCCTCATCCTCACCGGCGTCATGATCGCGTCAGGCTTTGGTGCATTGATCACGCTGGTGCTCAGCCTCGCGCCCGACGCGCAGTTGCGCGGGATGATCTTCTGGCTGCTGGGCGACCTCGAAGGCAATCGCTACATTCTTCCGGCCTGGCTGGCCTTGCTCGCGGTGGTCGGCTGGTCGGTGTTCAAGGGACATAGCCTCAACATGCTGGCGCGCGGTGAAAATTTTGCCCAGCTGCTGGGCGTGCCGGTGGTAAGGCTGCGTCTGACGACCTTGTGCGTCGCATCGGTGGCGACGGCGGTCGCCGTGACCGTCGCCGGCACCATCGGTTTCGTCGGCCTTGTCGTGCCCCATGCGATACGGCTCGTTTTCGGTAATGATCAGCGCATCCTGCTGCCGGCTTCCGCGCTTGTCGGCGGTACGGTCTTGACGCTGGCCGACCTGATGGCGCGGACGGTGGTCGCGCCGACCCAGCTTCCGGTCGGCGTCATCACCGCCATCGTCGGCGTGCCGGTGTTCCTGTGGTTGCTGTCCAGGAGCAGGGCATGAACGCACCGATGCTCCAGGTCAGCGGACTGCGGGTGCAGGCCGGGCGGAAGCTGCTGTGCGACGATCTGCGCCTGAGCGTGGCGCCCGGCGAATTCTGGTGTGTTCTCGGCAGGAACGGCGCCGGGAAAAGCACCCTGTTGCATACGCTGGCCGGCCTGATCGACCCGGCTGCCGGCCGCATCGACATACACGGCGACAATATCCGGGATGTGTCGGTCGAAACCCTGGCGCGCTATCGCGGCCTGCTCGCGCAGCAGCAAGTGGACGCGTTTTCCAGCAAGGTGCTGGATACCGTGGTCGCCGGGCGCTATCCCTATCAACTCGGCCTGGGCTGGGACCAGGAAGAAGACCGGACGATTGCGTTGCAGTCCCTTGCCGCCGTCGGTCTTTCGGATGCCGCCGGCAAAGACATCCTGAAACTGTCGGGAGGCGAACGCCAGCGCGTCGCGCTCGCGACACTGCTGGCGCAGGACCCAGACGTGTTGCTGCTGGATGAACCGACCGCGCAGCAGGATGCCGCATCGCAGCTTGCGGTCATGGGATTGATGCGGGATCTCTCGCACACCGGGACAAAAGCGGTGATCGCCGCATGCCACGACATCAACCTCGTATCGCGCTATGCGACCCATGTGCTGATCCTTGCGGACGGCCGCCACTGGTCGGGCACGGCGTCGGAGATACTGACGACGGATATCCTCAGCCAGGCCTTTGGCTGCGGCTTCGAGCTGGTCGACAGCGCATCCGGACGGTTGTTCATCCCGCTTGCATCCTGATATCACCTTCGTCCGGCAGGATCATTCACATCAAGCTGCGCAGCAAGGTCATTCCCTGTTCCCAAGTGCCGAGCCTGCTGTCGGTATTGATATGGCCCGCATTGCCGACATTCACGAACCTGCTTCCCCATGCCGATGCGCATGTCCTTGCATATCCGGGGGCGCCATACGGATCGTCTTCACTGGATACCACCAGGCTTTTCAACGGCAACGGATTCAGCGACGGCATGGAGAAACCGGACGCCTCCTTCGGAAAATTCGGTCCGGCGGGATCCGGTACGGATACCAGCATGGCGGCAACAACACGCTCCCTGTATCGCTGCGTCGCCCATTCGATGACCGGCAGGCAACCCAGGCTATGGGCAACGAGGATCACATCGTTTTTCGCGGCGGCGACGGCATGGTCGATGGACGCGATCCACGTTGCGCATACCGGATGGTCCCAATCGTCAACCTCGATACGGCGGAATGAGGGAGCGCTCTGTTCCCATAAGGTCTGCCAATGCGTTGGCCCTGAATTATTGATGCCCGGTACGAGAATGATGGAAGGGGACATGCACGCTTTCTCCGTTGGTTGGACAGGCATCCAGTTTAGGACGGCGGCATGGGTCAATCCATGCAATAACGATTCTTTTGCATGTAGGATTCATTGAAATTGACTGTTCTCGGGGCATTCCGCCTATGAATCCAAAACATGAGATGGACCGCATTGACTGGCGGATCATCGATGCGCTCCAGCGCGACGCCCGCATGACCAATACCGACATCGGAAAAGCCGTCGGATTGTCGCCGCCGGCGGTGACGGCCCGCATCAGGGCGCTGGAGGACAGCGGCGTCATCGAAGGCTATGGCGCGAGGATTAATGCAAGCGCTTTGGGGATGGAGATCACGGCCATTATCCGGTTGCGGACGTCCCATGAAAAAATCGCCCAATGCCTGAAGGCGTTCGAGCGCATTCCCGAAATACTGGAAGCGCACCGGATAACCGGCGAGGACTGTTTCATCGTGAAGGCCACGTTCGCGCGCATGCCGGCCCTGGAAGCGGTCGTCGACGATCTGGCGAAATTCGGCTCCGTGACGACATCATTGGTCCTGGCTTCGTACAAGCCGAAACCGTTGGTCCAGCCGATTCTGCGCTGATGGCTAAGCCAACCGGCGCAGTAAGAGCGCACGAAGAAAGCAGCCTATCCCCCCGCTCGATAATGTTGCAGGAAGGCAAAATTACTTTCCATTCATTTGACATGATTCAATCGAGGTGCCGCCTGTTGCACTCCGTCTTTACGCCGGTTTGCCTTCCTGCTAGCATGCGATGGACCGTCCAGCAGAATTGAATTCCGCAGTGCGGAACATTCGACGAGGAGTATTGTTGGTCTCCATCAGGAGTAATCCATGCAGTGCGCAAAACGAATAGCAAGCCGGGCACAACGTGCTCTTCCTATATCGACCATGGAACTTCCGCCGCTGCGCGAGGCGCCAATTCAAGTTCTTGAACGTCCCGCACTGCTGCTGCTGAGAAAAGGCGACGTCAAAATCCATGATCGGCACATGAGTCCAAAACTCCTTCCCAAGGGCTCCATCAGCTTTTTTCCTGCCCGGGCGGACTACGAAGGAAGCACATGGTCAGCTGGAAACGCCAGCATCTACAGTGTTCTGGAAATGCCTGAAGATGTTTGCACCGATCTGCTTAACAGGGTCCCGGCGTGGCTGGAAAAATTACGCAAGCCTTTGCGTTTTCTTGATTCACGGGTGCAGTGGTGGATCGACGAGATTGAAAGCCATTGCGCGGCGGGTGAGCCGAACGGCACCCTGTACACGGAGGTTGTCGGGCTCGCGCTATTGACCTACCTCGACTCTCGGCTGTCTTCGCAACCCGCCGCCGATATCCCGCTGTCCGAATCCCTCTCGCGGCAGTCCGTGCGCCGGATGAAGGAACATATCGATGAGCATATCGCCGGCTCATTGAGTATCCAGGAACTGGCGGCGGCATGCGGTTACAGCCCGACGCACTTCACCCGGGTGTTCAAGCAGTCATTCGGCATGCCGGTCCACCAGTTCGTCATGCAGCGCCGGATCGAACTGGCCCGCGCCATGCTCAATGCGGATAACTGCTCATTGGCGGAGATCGCCATCGGATGCGGCTTCTCCAGCCAGGCGCATTTCAATTCGGCGTTCAAACGCTTCGAAGGCACGACGCCGGGACATTTCCGGGCGTCCCGCGCAAGGTGAGGATGTGTTTTCCCTTTCCCCGCTTGCAAACGGCTTCATCACCACCCTGCAATGAGCAGTTTATGAAATGAAGCACCTGATTTTGAAAGACCGCATCTTGCGCGGCCTGCAAAATCGTGATTCCTGTAGAAGGTGCGGGCCGCGCCGGCAGTCCGGCGCTTCCTGCTACAAATAGAACCACAACGACGGAGACAACCAAGTGAAGAAAGACGGATTTATCCAGCCGATCCGGCTGCGAACCCTGCTCGCCTCGGCGGCAATCACCCTGCTCGCCGCCTGCGGCGGCGGCGACGATGATGCGAAAGGCGCGCCCGATGTCGCCAAGACCACGAAGGGTGAGGTGAGGGCGGTGGATCGGGCCGGCATGCGCAGCTATTTCGGCATTCCTTTTGCAGCGCCGCCGGTCGGCAACCTGCGCTGGGCAGCGCCCGCGCCGGCAGCAAACTGGACCGCGCCATTGGCCAAGACCCAGTCGGCCGCACCCTGCCTGCAGACCAGCGCCAGCTCGTTCCGCCTGCCGAACGGCCAGGAAGACTGCCTCTACCTGGACGTGCATGCACCGACAGGCGACGGCCCGTTCCCGGTCATGGTCTGGATTCACGGCGGCGCATTCAACACCGGCGGCACCGTCACCTACGCCGACCCGTCGCCACTGGTCAGAAATGGCGTCATCGTCGTGAACATCGCCTACCGCATGGGCGCCATGGGCTTCCTCGGCCATCCGGCCCTGAAGGCAGCCGACGGCAGCGTGGGCAACTACGGCATCATGGACCAGCAGGCGGCATTGCGGTGGGTGCAGGAGAACATCGAGTCCTTCGGCGGCGCGAAGAACAACGTCACGATCTTCGGCGAATCGGCGGGCGCCTTCAGCGTCATGACCCACCTTGCATCACCGTTGTCCCGTGGCCTGTTTTCGAAAGCAATCGTCCAGAGCGGCGGCTATGCCTTCGACCGCCAGCTGACGCGCGAAGCGCTTGAGGCGCAAAGCACCACGATCGTCAACAACGCGCTGACCGCGGCAGGCGTCACCTGCGCCGCAGTCGACGCAGCCTGCCTGCGCGGATTGTCCGCCGATGTTGTCAACAACCAGCTGGCGACGGCGTTCACCACTGCGAACTCCAGCCCGGTACCTTCCGTCGATGGACGCGTGCTGCCGAGATCGATCAAGGCGACATTCGCAGCGGGTGAAAACAACCGCGTGCCGGTCATAAACGGTTCCAACCGCGACGAGTGGTCGCTGTTCGTCGCATCGCGTGAACTGGCTGCGCCGCCCCTGACCGCAGCGGGATATCCGACCTATCTGCAGACCTCCCTCGGCCTGCCGGCGACCGTCGCTTCCCTGTACCCGCTGACCGACTACGGCACCAACACTGCCCAGCAGCCGAGCCTGGCAGCAACGGCAGTCGGTACGGACATCATCTTTGCCTGCCCGGCGCTCGCCCTCTCCAAGCGGATCGCAGCCCAGAATACGCAGAGCTGGATGTATGAGTTCCGCGATCGCACAGCGATTCCGTCGATCGGCCGGACCACGGTCAGCTTCCCGCAGGGCGCAGGCCACTCCTATGAACTGCAGTACCTGTTCAACCTGAGGGATCTGGAAAACAACGAGCGCCGCGATCTGCAAACTGCGATGTCGCGTTACTGGACCAACTTCTCCCGTACCGGCGATCCGAACACCGGCACAGCGCCCGCCGTTGCTTGGCCTGCCTTCACCGCACCGGACAAGGTCCTCGCGCTGGATGTCGCATCCGGCGGCGGCAACCGGCCGTTGACCACGTTCGAAGCCGAGCACAAGTGCGCGACAGCGTGGAGTGCCCTGACGTTCTAAGTGTGTTTCTTGCCTGTTTGGCCCGCTTCGGCGGGCCTTTTTTTATGGCCGCCGGGATCGCATCGGATGGCGCGGCCCGGGATGCGCCAGACTTGCGGCGGGAACTTGCCTGAATGCTTCTTCCGAATGCGGCAAACGGCCGGAATGGCTTATTTGGACGGAAGTTTCAGGGCGACGCCCTGTTCAGGAACACCTTCCATGTAATCATGCCCCAGGTTCGTCAGCCGCCAGGCGCTGTTTTCCGATTCCTGCACCAATCCCTTGTCCTGCAGGAGGTGCAGGTGATGGCGAATCACGGGCAGTTCCACGTTCAGTCGCTGGGCGATGCCACTGGTCCCGACCAGCGGTTCGGGTGATTGCAAAAGCTGGCCAAGGATGGCCTCCATCAGCATGTGGTCGCGTCTCATGACATCCTCGATGATAAAAAACGCATCTTAACGGAATCCGGCCACAGGCCGCGCAAGCATTTCTAGGCCACGATCTCGGCATGCGGCGTTGCTTCTTCAGTCCCCGCATGCCGTCCCTGCCGCAGAAAAATCAGCCCGACGATCGCCGCCGCCAGCGCGAACAAGGCGCCGATGCCGAAGGCGATCTGGTAGCCGGCATTCAGCGCTTCGGCAAGCGTCGCGCCGCCGGCCTGCTGCACGCTGCTGCGCGCCGCCGCCAGGCTTGCCAGCACGGCCAGGCCGAGCGAGCCGCCCATCATGAATGCGGTGTTGACCATGCCGGATGCAATACCGGATTCCGCCGGCGTGACATCGCTCATCGCCGCCATCAGCACCGGATTGAACGCGACGCCGGCGCCAAGGCCAAGCAGGATCATGCCCGGCAATACATGGACGGTATAGCTGCCATCCACCGGCGCCAGCGCAAACAGGGCCAGTCCCGTCGATGCCAGCGCCAGTCCCGCCGCCAGCGGAATCCGGTTCCCCCACCGCATCACCAGTTTCGCGGAAAAGCCTAGCGACAGGACGGCCATGATCAGGTTGGATGGCAGGAAGGCCAGTCCGACCTGCATCGGGTTGTATCGCAGTACCAGTTGCAGGTAGAGCGCCGCGATGAAAAACCAGGCGAACATGGCTGCCGCCCACAGGATGCCGACCACGTTGGCCGTCGCTACGTTGCGCAGCCGGAACAGGGAGAGCGGCATGAGCGGCGTCGTGGTGCGCGCTTCGATGACGATGAACAGCACCATCAACAGGAACGCCGCTGCGAGCATCCCCAGGGTGCGGGCGGAAAGCCAGCCGGCTTCATTGCCGTTGACGACCGCATACACCGCCAGCATCAGCGATGCCGTGACCGTCAATGCGCCTGCAATATCCAGGTTGCCGTCGGCCTGTCCGCGACCGGCCGGGATCAGCCACCGGCACAGGATAATGACGGCCAGGCCGATCGGCAGATTGACCAGGAAGATCCAGTGCCAGCTCAGCGCATCGGTAAGGACACCGCCCAGCAGCACGCCGATGCTGCCGCCACCGGCGCAGACGAATCCATAGACGCCCATTGCCTTGGCGCGCTCGCCGGTGTCGGTAAAGAGATTCATGATCAGCGACAGGGAAATCGCGGAAACCACAGCACCGGCAAGACCCTGGATTGCCCGTGCCGTGATCAGCAGCTCCTGCGATTGCGCCAGTCCGCATGCGGCGGATGCCAGCGTGAACAATGCGATGCCGAGCAGGAAAAGACGTCGATGGCCATACAGGTCGCCCAGCCGTCCGCCGAGCAGAAGGCAACCGCCGAAGGTCAGCATGTAGGCATTGACGACCCACACCAGCGAGGTTTCCGTGAAATTCAAATCTTCGCGGATGGATGGCAGCGCCACGTTGACGATGGTGGTGTCCAGCACGATCATCAGCACGCCGATGCAGAGCACCGCCAGCGCCCACCAGCGTTTTTTCCCCTCGATCCCATGTGTCGTTGCCGACATGATTCCTCCCGGTTTTTTTTTATGGTTGGTATGTGAATTGAAACGAGCGCGAAACGGATGCCGCATCCACCGCCTGCCTTCGAATGGGGTAAGCGGTGACAGGGACGACAAATCTCTATTTATGAATGCAGTTCCAGTCTTTGTGCATTCCGCAGAATAGACCGGCACAGCACCTGAAACCGGCAGACCGATCAGATGATGAAGCCAGAATGCACAACCGTCAAACTGATGCAAAAAGAAGTGCGCATATCGAAGTCTCAATCGCGCATCGCTGCGCCGGTTCCGTATTCACCTCGCCCAATCCTCACTACACCGTCATCACCGGCAGCTTGATCGACTGGCCCACCACCGTTCCATGTTCGCGGCCATGCCTGAGCATCTCCTGGAACGCAGGCTGCCGTTGCAGCAACTCGTCGGCGGTACCGACATCCTGCACCTGCCCGTTCGCCATCAGCACGATCTTGTTGAAATGGTGCAGAAGATTCATCCGGTGGACGGACGCGACGATGCAGGCGTCGGGCAATGCCGCCGTGATACGCGCGAAGATGGTTTCTTCCGTGACCGGGTCGAGTGCGCTGGTGGGCTCGTCCAGGAAAATCAGCGAGCTTCCCCGTGCGGCGAGCAGCCCGCGGGCAAGGCACAGCCGCTGGCGCTGCCCACCCGAGAGATTGCAGCCGCGCTCCGACAGCGGCGTATCCAGGCCCATCGACATGTCGTTCATCACGGTATCGAAAGCGCTCAGATGGGCGGCGACGCTGATGTCGGCATCACTGTGCTCGCCCGAGAGCGACAGATTGTCGCGAATCGAGGCTTCGAAGACATCTGCTTCCTGCGGGATCAACATGGCGATGCTGCCGAGGTGGCGGGTGGCGTGAAAGGGCGTTCCATCCACGTCGATGCGCCGTTCATGCGGATCGTATTGCCCGGCCAGCACCCGCATCAGGGTGCTCTTGCCCGCGCCGCTGGGGCCGATGAGGGCGATGCGATCGCCGCGTTCCAGCGTGACGGCGACCTTTTTCAATCCGGTTACCGCCTGGCTGGTTTTGCTGTCGGTACCGGCTGCATGGTCGTAGCACAGGTCGCCGACATCGATACGCCGCCAGTCACCCGGAATCGCCGGGCCGGATGCCGGCCTGTCGGCCGCGCCCCATATCGCTTCCGCGCTCGCCAGGTCGGTGCGGGCGCGCGCGACCGTCTGGAACTTGTCGGCCAGCGCCAGCACGACCGACCGGGCCTGCTGCGCGTACTGGTGAACGAGGAAGATGCCGCCGATGAGGATCGCGCCGTCACGCCTGCTCATCCACACGGCCGCGGCGACCAGCCCCCAGGTCAGCGCCACGCTGAACAGGTCGGCGATGCACCACTTCACCTCCACGAGGGTGATGCTTTTGCGGGCCGGCACGAACACCTTGCCGAGCCGGTCATCGACCAGCCGGCCTGAACTGTCCTGCATGCGGAACGACATGACCGTGGAAATATTGCCGAGGAAATCCAGCAGCCGGGATTGAAACTTGCGTTCCGCGGCATTCTCTTCCTTCGCAAGGCACATCAGCGCGACATCGAAGCGCACCATGATCGCGCCCACCAGCGTGTATCCGATCAGGGCGATCGCTCCCAGCATCGGCGAGAAAACCATGATCGCCGCCGCTGCTCCGATGAAGTGAACGATGGCCTTGATGTAGTGGAACTGGTTCTGGGTGAAGCTGTGCAGGGCGAGCGACGCCTGGCTGATGCGCTGCTGCACTTCGCCCGAATGATGGCGGTCGTGCCACGCAAGGGGCAGGCGCATGAGTTTTGCGTACAGGGCGCTGGTGAAGTTCTTCCGCACCACCAGCGCGATCCGCCGTTCGCTGACCCGTCCGGGGCCGTGCAACGACCATGCAACTATCGCCGCCGCCAGGATGCCCACGCCGTACCACGCGGCGGTCGCCATCGCCTGCGTGCCGTCCTTCTGCAGCGCATTCAGCGCCTGCGCGCCCAGCCATGGCGACACCAGTTCCATCAGCGCCGCGCCGACCAGCATCAACCATGTCAGCGCCAGCTTGAGACGCGCGCCGGCGGCATGGCGCCACATGTTGACGTACAGGCCGCGCGGAGGGGACGTGATGGTGTCGTGGTGAGTGACGGGGTCGAGTTCGCACGCTCGCTTTGCAGGGGCGGACGGCATGAACTTGAAGAACATATTTGATCAACCATGGGTGCCTGTCGGGCACGCCGGTCCTTGCGGCAAGAGAAGCGAAATGAGCGACTTGGTACGGAAGAGATTACGTTTCCGTCGGGAAATACTATCACGCGAGATCGTGGGTTTTAGCAGGGTGTCGCGGCGTTGTAACAGGGATTTTTGCAGTGACGACGCGGTAGAAACAGCAGGACGGATTGCCGCCGCTGTGAAGCGGTTGATGTGAAGATCCGGTGCAATCTGCGGCGCGAAGGAAAAACCCTTCACTGTCAGAAAGGAGCAGGTGGTAGGAACGTCGAAAAATTGAAATCACCCGCTCGCCTATCGACCAATGCCAGTCGGCTCCCATATTTATGGCATATGTTGATTCAGTGTAATAGTGTGTAATGCCGCTTTACATTTATAAGGGGCCTGATGGTGGGACGCGGGAGAAAAAGGGAACATCTTATTGAAGCCCCGATCCATCTACCACGTTGGACAAGCGTGAAATTAGGCAAGGGCCTCCGCGTGGTCTACGACTTGGCTGGCTCCGGCACTACGCTTGTCCTTGGCTACTGCGCTGAACAAGTATCCAAAATTTGTGCGCGCTCCAGCCTCATCCTCCGCCACAACAAGACCCTCGCCGCCAATCTCTGCAGCGCGATGGACGCCAAAGGCATTAAAGACTGGGTACAGGCCGCGCCCTACCATTCGTGGTACTTGCGCGGGCTCGACGTCTGCCACATCCAAAAGCCAACTTGAGAATCCGACGAAAGAACGTATGACTAATGAAAAGCTATCTCTGGGGCCGGTCCTGTCATTCCGAGGCACTGGAGACAAAGGTGAATGGAAAGTCTCTGCATTGATCGGATACCCAGCCGACGCACAAATTCCTGTTTTCTTTGTCGACGGACGCGAGTGCGCCGCGCCGTCTGTACTACATCGTTCCGGAAAACAGCAGTTCCTTCGCTACGACTTGACTTGTCCGATGCAAGAGAAGGAGCGCAAGGTGAAGTTCGGTTTCCGGGACGGTCCGGAGTGGCACTTTACCGTGCCGGCGCTCGCGCAGTCGCCTCGTATTGCCTACGTTTCCTGCAATGGCTTTTCCAACCCGAGCGGCATGCGCAAGCTTGTTCGCCCTGCGAACGCTGCTTGGATGGATCTGCTTTCCAATCACGACCGCGAAATGCGGAATGCAGACTACTTGCTTGACAAGGAACAGCTGTGGCACGAGGAGCGGATTCACGATAAGAATCTGCAACGATTTCACCTACTCGTGATGGGCGGAGACCAGATCTACTTCGACTCTGTATGGGAAGAGTTGGAGCCGCTCAAACGCTGGGTGGGATTGTCGCGAGACGAACAACTGAGCTTCAAGGTAAGTGCGAGCCTGGAAAAGGCGATAGAAGCTTACTATTTTGACCAGTACAGCAAACGATGGCTCCCTGAGAAGCGGAGGCCATGGGGAACAGACAAGCCGAACCATGATAGCGCCGACGCCATGGCAACCATCCCCACCATCATGATGTGGGACGACCATGACATCTTCGACGGATGGGGTTCTTACAGTTGCGAGATGCAGCATTGCCCGCTGTTTACGGTCTTGTTCCGCCACGCCCGAAGGGCTTTCTGGGTCTTCCAGATGCAGCATGCGTTGGAAGACCTAGCGCAACTTGAAGAAGATCCACGGCCATACGTCTCGAAAACCGATCCAATCTTCCAGCCGATCGCTTGGCGCGAACGGCTAGCCGGTGATCCGCTTGCACTGCCGATGCTCGATGGCCAGCCGGGCTTTTCTTTCGTATTGCGCGTCGGGGCTGTAGCGCTGACGGTGGCTGATCTGCGCACCGAGCGTTCGCGAACCCAGGTACTTGGCCCCGCTACATGGGCGGCGCTGCATAGATGGCTCGCCACGCTTACGGTAGCAAGCAACGAAGGGGCGGTCAGGAAATGCGAGCACCTGCTGTTTCTTTCGTCCGTACCGGTCATTCACCCAAAGCTGACGTTAGCTGAAGGTCTGTTCGACGCGTTTGGACAGGACCACGTTACTGATAGCAATGCTGATGACCTGAAGGATCATTGGGCACACGATGATCATGAGGGGGAGCGGAAACGCCTTCTCGAAACTCTCTGCAAAACCGCCACGCAATGCAAGGCGCGGGTCTCCATCGTCTCCGGTGATGTACACGTTGCCGCGTGGGGAATCTCCTATAGAAAAGATCTTCCGGCTAAAGCGAATTGGGCGCAAATCCAGCAATTCACCGCGTCTGCTGTCGTGCATCCCTCGCTGGGCGGCTTATTTGAGCGAATCTTCCTGCAGTTCTTGAATAGCGCCGCCGGCAAGCCGCAGGAAATCGATGTCCAGCATGAAGTGCAGATGATGCTTTTCCCATCACACAATCGCCATGTCATGGCGGCTCGAAACTGGTTGGCGCTGGAGTCGGATGATCGAGGGAATCGCGAAGCGCTTTGGGCGACATGGCGATGCGAGACGGAGAGGGGGTTTTCGAATCACCTTGTAGTAGTGGAGCCTGCGCATGTCGAGGGGGGCTGAACTGTTGTTAACAAATTTTGTGCTGCTGGAATTTGAAGGGGCGAAGTAAACCGCTGAGATAACGTAGTCTGTCCCCTATTGCGTATTAATCGCTAGTTTCTTTCAGCGTGAATTTTGATCACTAAACTTTGCCGCCCTGCATAGTTTTTTAGAGTAAGTGAACGACGATTTGAGGATGTCAGCTTTCTTAGAATTGACGCCAAATCAAAAGAGCCTTACCTAATCGTTGAGACGATGCGACGGTATGCGAATGATTCTATCGAGTTGATGAACTCCCAAGGAGATATTTCTAGGTTCGCTTAAATCGCTGAAGGCAGCTTGTTTGCAATCCTTATGGAAGCATTGAGGTCTGTTTAGATGATCTTAGTGCAAGTGACTAACGATTTTTATAGAAAAATTTTGAGTAATGGGAATTCTAACGTTTGAAGAAGCAATATTTGAATCGAACCGCATCTCAAAGCGTCATCTTCTTCTGGGGAATGGATTCAGTATTGCCTGTAGACCAAATATCTTCGTGTACGGGAAACTCTACGAACAAGCGGATTTTTCGAAACTGTCTCCAACAGCAAAGGCCGTGTTCGAGACTCTGAAAACGCAGGATTTCGAACGTGTCATTAAGGCGTTGCGAGATACAAAAGCTGTTCTCGAAGCCTACGGTTTAGCTCCGCAATCATTCCTTGATACTTTGCAGGCTGACGCCGATGGTCTGCGCGAACTTCTCGTTGAGACTATCGCCAATAGCCATCCCGCGTGGCCTGGAGAAATACTGGAAGAGGAATACGCTGCTTGCCGAGACTTTCTTTCAAACTTCAATACTATTTATACGTTTAACTATGATTTGCTTCTCTATTGGACGCAAATGCATGTCGAAGAGGGGGTCGCCCCAAACTCGGATGATGGATTTAGAAAATCAAGTGACGACTACGACGCATCGTATGTGGTGTGGGAACCTAGCCAGAGTCATGAACAGAACATGTGGTTTTTGCATGGAGCGCTACACGTTTTCGACTCTGAGGTTGAGGTGCAAAAATACACATGGTTAAACACTGGTGTTAGGCTTATCCATCAAATTCGCAATGCGCTGGATAGAGGGCTTTTCCCATTGTTTGTATCGGAGGGTACAAGCGCAGAAAAGTTGGCACGTATCCGTCATAGTGACTATTTGGCGAAGGCATATAGAAGCTTTAGTGAGATAACCGGCGCACTATTCATTTATGGGCATTCGCTGGCAGAGAATGACGAGCACTACCTTAAGAGGATAGAAAAAGGAAAGATCTCCCAACTTTATATTGGCCTATATGGCGACCCGAATTCCGATGCGAACAAATTGATTACTCGTAGGGCCGACCTGATGTCTAATAACCGACGGCGCGGCGCTCCTCTATCAATTTCGTACTTTGACTCCGCTTCTGCCAAGGTTTGGGGCAGGTAACTCTCTTCGGGACTTCGGTTCCGGGGTGGAAGTAATATGTGACAGACCACGTTTTTCCAGTTGGATGGACTGCGAATGGCGGAAAAAGTGTCCGAGCGCTCAGGCCTTGTTCGTCATATCGCGAGGACGACGCTGAGGCTGGTCGCTGAAATGGCAGCGACCAGCAGTGCACCCACGACGCCGAAAATCCCGGCCAGGGTGCCACGCATTCCGAAGCGGAGCGCATTGGTCGGCGTCATCACCACACCGGTCCGGGATTAAGGACCGTTTCTGTAGTGGATAAAGATTTCAATCCTAAAGGAAGATGGCGTCCCGGATCGCATTGCACCGGCAATGTATCAAGCCTCTATCGTCCTGCGGCTATGCGCGCCTGTACCTCGCTGCAGCGTCACCAGGCGGCCAAGCGGAATCTCCACCCAGCGATGAAACAAGGCTCCCACCACAAGACTCGCAAACCACGCCAGCAACATCCCGCCACCCTGTGCCCAAGCAGAATGCGGCACAAACTGGGTAAACGCAGCGTTGATCACCAGGCAAACCGGGAAGTGCACGAGGAATACGGCGTATGAAATACGTCCCAGATATTCCACCAGCGGCCAGCGCGTTGTCGAAAAACTGATTCCGCCGCGGTACACCACGACCAACGTCAGCGCAGTGACCAACGCAACTGCGATGCGGCTGCGGAACTCCATTTCAAGAGCGAGGCCGCCGAGCAAGAGCATGGCCCCGGCGATCAGCGCGGCGCCGATAAGCGGGCGGCCTGGCATCGAAGCCCACCACGCCAGCACACCCAGCCCATAGCTGCCGAGGAAGTAAGGCGCCCATGCATCCCAGTCGGCATCGAGATTGAAGAAGAACAGGGACATGCCGACGCCGGCGATAACCAGTAGAGGCACCAGCCAGTCCGAAGGGCGACCGCCTGCGATGCGTCCGGCAAGCCACAACAGCAGTGTCAGCAGTGCATAGAGCTGGAAATCGATCGCCACATACCAGGCGCCGGCCGACAGCGACTCGTAACCGAGCACGCCATGCAGCAGCAATCCATGCGCGGCAAACTGGGCGAGCGTCGGCGATGCGCCGATGGAATCATGGGTCATCCACCTGCCGGCCAACGCAGCCCCGGCGACCGCGAGCGCCATTGCAACCATAAATGGCGGCACCAGCTTGATGAAACGCCGCGTCACGGCGCGCAACGGAGCGCGAAGACCTGGCATGCCATCCGGCGACAAGGACTTCGCCGCAAGAAAACCGCCCATCACCAGAAACACCTGTACCGCAATGCGCGCCTGGGTCTCCAGCCATTCGATCAGTTCGGGCATGACCGGCTTCACGTGGTCGACCATCGGGCCGTAAAACGCGAGGTGATGCAAGACGATCAGATTGGAGGCGACCGCCTTGAGCAGGTCGAGGAAGCGGTAATGGACAACGGAAGCACTTTGCACGGAAACATCCTAGAGAGGTTTCCGCTATTTTCTCATGTGAAATATATTCTTCTATGCAATGTTCGCTGGTGCAGTGCCTTCTCGCCCGAATTCGTGCATTGCGCCGGGTAATGTTCGGTCACAGTGCAATTTGAATGAACCGGTCAGTCGTCGCCCGATGAAGGAGAGATACGCTTGAGCCGTTGGCCGTAGATCCCCCATACGGTTTCGACACCGTCAATGGTGCCGACCAATGCCCAGCCAGTACCGATTTTGCGGGGCTCGACTGGAATGCCCAATTCGCTGCCGACCTGCTGCGCCCATTGCTTTGCCGCGCCTTGCCCCTTGAACAGTTCCTTGTCTTCAAACACCACCGTGCCGTCGAACACAGGCTTGATGAATACAGTCATGTAACGCTCCTTCGGAAATCTAGATTGAACGTCCTGGCCTGCCACCTTCATGCAGATCATTCAGCTCGTAACTGGTGCTTCTGCCGCCCGCATCGGACTTTCTCAACACTCCGCGTGCCAACAGCTCATTGACATCGCGTAGCGCCGTATCGGGCGAGCACTGGGCGATGGCCGCCCATTTGCTGGAGGTAAGCTTGCCTTCAAAACCGTCGAGCAAGCGGTTGAGGAGCATCGCCTGACGCTCATTCAGCGGCGTGCTCGCCCAATGTTGCCAGAAGCGCGCTTTGGCGAGTACGGCGTCCAGCGTGTGCTGGGCCTGATCCACAGCGCTGTGGAGCGTGGCCAGGAACCACGCCATCCACTCTGTGACATCGAGAGTGCCTTTCTGGGTCCGCTCCAGGATGTCGTAATACGCTTTGCGCTCGCGCTGGATCTGTGCCGACAGGCTGTAGAAGCGCTGCGGACTGCCCTCGGCACGCGCAAGCAACAGGTCGCCGATCGCGCGTGCGATCCGGCCGTTGCCGTCGTCGAACGGATGCAGGGTGACGAACCACAAATGACCAAGCCCTGCCTTGATCAGCGGCGGTTCGTTCAACGAACCATTGATCCAGTCCAGGAATGGGCTCGTCTCTTGCTCGATCCGGTCAGCCGGCGGCGCCTCGAAATGAACCCGTTGCCGGCCGACCGGGCCGGAAACGACTTGCATGGGGCCGTTGGCGTCGTCACGCCAGGCGCCAATGGCGATTTTCGACAGGCCGGAATAGCCTGTTGGAAAGAGTGCGGCGTGCCAACCGAATAGCCTCTCCCGCGTCACGGGCGCGTCGCAGTTGGTTGTCGCGTCGAGCACCATCTCGACCACGCCTTCGACATGGCGGTCGACCGGGGCCAATGCGCCGATGTCTACCCCGAGGCGCCGGGCGATGGATGACCGGACCGATGCAACATTGAGCTGCTCGCCTTCGATTTCACTGGTTTTGACCACGTCCTCGGTTAATGCCGCGAGGTTGGCCTGGTCACGCAAAGCCAAGCCGATATCCGCCAGCCTTCCCAGCAGCAAGCCTTGAGCACGGCTGACATCGGCCAGCGGGCCGGCGAGCGCTGCTAGGTCATAACGCCAGGCCGGCCAATCGCTGGCCTGCCAAATGTACGTGTAATCTCCGCTATTCATGCGGGGATTATGGCTTGCAATCTCCGCATGCGCAACTCATTCGCCGTAGAAAGTGCGGAGATTGCAGAGTGGATCTTTTTCAAGGTAATAGGGGAGAGCCCATGTTTTTCCATCCGACTTTGGCAGCGAGCACGGGTTCTTTGCGGGTCATCTACTTATTTTCGGCGAGCGCTTCCTTGATGCGCTTCGCAGGTGCGTCCGACCGCCAGCCGAATGCGTGGCGGCAGAAACGGGGACCGAATTGCCGTTTGTAGGCAGTCATGGAAGCGTGGTTACTGTCCGCCGCGAAAAATCAACCAGCCAGTTGCGCCGTGGCGATGCATCGCGATACGACGGTGACGGCATTGGCCGTTTCCTCAGGCTCTGCTCATTCGGTTTCATCCTTGGTGGATGTGTCGTCGTCGCCGGCCAGTTCGCGCTCGATTTGTTCGATGCTGGGCAGGCTGGTTTGCAGTTCAGCAGGCAAGGATTCCACCAACTTATATTCCGCCACACTGATAGGCTGGGCGTTGTCGCGTAGCGCGTATTCGGCCACGACCTTGTTTTTGCTTTTGCACAGCAGCAGGCCAATCGTAGGGCCATCCTGTGGGTGCTTGACTTGGGCATCCACGGCGGTAAGGTAAAAGCTCAACTGCCCCAGGTGCTCCGGCTTGAATTTGCCGCCCTTGAGCTCGATCACCACATAGCAGCGCAGCTTGAGGTGGTAGAACAGCAGGTCGATAAAAAACTCGTCACCACCCACATTCAGCAGCACCTGCCGTCCGACGAAGGCAAATCCCGAGCCCAATTCCAGCAGGAATTCGGTGACATGCGTCACCAAGGCCTTTTCGATTTCACGCTCCTGCGCTTCGTCGGTGAGGCCCAGGAAGTCGAACCGGTACGGGTCTTTCACCGATTCGCGGGCTAGGTCCGATTGTGGCTTGGGCAAGTTGACTGCGAAGTTGGTGACTGCCGCGCCGCTGCGCGCCAACAGGCCAGTTTCGATCTGGATGTTCAGTACATTGCGCGACCAGTTGTGCTCAATGGCCTTGGCGGCATACCAGCGCCGTTCTTCCGGTGTGTTCAACCTTTCAAGTAAGACAAGGTTGTGTCCCCAAGGCAATTGTGCAACAGCCTGTTGCACAAATTCGGCATCCGATCACGCCTCGGCAAAAGCGCGCATGTACTTGAGGTTGCGCGGCGAAAAACCCTTCATATCGGGAAAGGTTTCGCGTAGATCATGCGCTAGCCGATCGATCACCTTTGCGCCCCAGCCCTGCGCAGCCTGCCGCGCCAGAATGTCACGCCCAATCTGCCAGTACAGCAGCACCAGTTCGCGGTTGACTGCCAGCGTAGCGCGCTGTTGAGCGGTATGGATACGGGTTTTCAGATCGGCTAGCCAATCGGCGTAACCTTCGGGCGGCTGGGTCAGGCTAACGGGGCTTTCGCTCATGATTTCTTTTCCCTTGTCGCTTTCATGGCGGACTGGCCGGTGCCGCCGTCATCTCGTATAAAGCTTGGAACTTATTTTATAAATAGGGTTGTCGTTCCCGCGAAGGCGGGACCTCAGAGACGCATTACTTACCTTGGCTCAAGTAGTCAGTACATCTCTGGATTCCGGCCGCAGCTTGCCCTCGAATGGGGCAGTCTGGGGCGGGAATGACAGTAATTTTGCAAGGTCTATATATAAATTAGGTTCTACCTACGCCGCCTTCTCCGCCCGCCGCTGCAACACGAATATCGGCTGCGCCCAGTGTGAATCCTTCTTCTTCTTGCTCGTAATGAGCGTCAGCTCCGAGGGGTCATACACATCGGTGTTATGCGTCAGCGGCGTCGTCATCAGGTATTGTGCGTCGGTGTTCTTCAGGAACTCGCCCACCAGCTGAATATTCCGGATATCCAGGTGCGCGAACGGTTCATCGATGAACACGAATCCGCCCGAGCCGTCATCCGATTTCAGCAAGCCGATCAGCAGCACCAGCGACTTCATCACCTGCTGGCCGCCGGATGCTTCGCCGTCGTTCATCCCGATCGGACCCTTGCCGTCGAACTTGAAGCGCACATGCAGGCCCGCCTGCGAGAGCTGCACGTCATCGTTTTCCAGCCGCACCGGATCGGTATGCACCTCGATGCCGGCCAGTTCGCCAAGCTCCTTGATGTTGCGGCTGTAGGTCTTGACCGTGTAGCGCAGGCGCTCGATGTAGGCGGCGCGCGCATTGTTGGTCGCTTCGATCGCGCGGTTGTTTTGGTAGCGGCGCTCTTCCGTTTCCGATTGCCGCCCCTGCAGCAGTCCGTTCAAACGTACATGCTGGTCGACCACGGTGGAGTCGGTTTCCCAGTCTTCGCGCGCGAGGTCGGTGGCGAGGTGATTCAGGCGCAGATTGACCTGGTGCGAGTTCTGGTGCTGCTCCACCAGCGCGAGGCGGCGTTCCTGCCGGCGCCAGGCGAAGGGCAGGTGACGCCATTTCGCCCGCACCTCGGACAGTGTCTTCGCATGTGCGGCCCGTTCTTCCTGCTGCCGCTTGTGCGATTGCTTCAGGTTCGATTCCGCATCGGCGAGCATGCGCTTGGCGTTTTGCCAGGCATTGTCGGCAAGCGTGCGGTCTTCCGTTGCTTTCTTTATGAGAGGGAACAGCTCGCCGAGCCGGCCGCCGACCTCGGTACGCGCTGCCTTCAGCGGTGCGGCGCCATGCGTGGCTTCCTCGAACTCCGCCTGGCGGGCGACCAGTTCCTTGGCCGCATCCACGCCGGCAATGCGCGCCTTCAATCCGCTCACTTCGGTCGCCAGCTTGCTGATCTTCATCGTCAGCTGGTCTTCCTGTGCTTCCAGTTTCGGCAGCGACTGCTGCAACGCGGCGAGGCGCTGGGCGCGGCCGGCCTGGCCGAAGCGGTAGCGCGAGGGTTCGACGAATACCGAGCGGCCGCCGCGGCGTTCGCGGTGATAGGC
>NZ_DAIUCO010000070.1:0-20702 GCF_036846085.1 Noviherbaspirillum sp.
TTCCGGCAGACAGCCGATTGCGCGGTGCCGCCGCGGCGGCGTATTTCCATGATGCGTTCGAGATCCCGGTCGCGAATGACGACAGGACCGCGATGGCGCTGTACCTGGCTGCAGTGGCGGGCACGCCACGCTGGGTCGACCTGCTGATGACCATGCGCAACCGGGTCGTGTCGCTGTTCGGCCTGAAGGACGTGGGCCACCTGGGCAATATCGATCCGCACAAGGCCCCATCGGATTACAAGCCGGGCGACCGGGTCGGCATCTTTACCCTGCTTTCCATCACCGACCCGGAGATCGTGCTGGGCGATGCGGACAAGCACCTCGACGCCCAGCTCTCCCTGTACAGGCACGCCGGCGCACAGCCAAAGGTGACCGTATCGACCGTGGTGCATGTGCATAACCGGATCGGGCGCCTGTATCTTTTCTTTGTCATCCCCGTACACAAGATCATCGTGCCCGCCATGCTCGCGCGCAGTTTCGGCAAGAGACCCACATGAACCGCAGCGGCCTGCTCCTGCTGGCGGTCACGATTGTCTGGGGCACGACCTTTCCGCTGTTGAAGTCGGCATCGGCCGACCTGAACGGCGTCGAGATCTCCGCCTTGCGTTTCCTGGTCGCCGCGGCCTGCATGCTGCCCTTCCTCATCCGGGCGCCGCGCGCCGCGTGGACCGACGGCGCGCTCCTCGGCGCGCTAGCCCTCGCCTCCTACGTCGCCCAGGCCTATGGCCTGCAGCATATTTCCTCGAACCGCAGCGCCTTCCTTACCAGCCTCAACGTCTTGATGGTGCCGTTTCTCGGCCTGCTGTTCGGCGGCCGCATGTCGGCACCGGTACTGCTGGCGGCAATCCTTGCCTGCCTCGGCATCGGCCTGATGTCGTGGGAAGGCGGCGACAATGCGCAGGGCGACGCGGCAACCCTGCTGTGCGCCCTTGCCTATGCGCTGTATGTGATCATGCTGTCCCGGTGCGCATCCAGGCATCAGTCATCCCACCTTGCCGCCACCCAGATCACGGTGATGGCGCTTCTTGCCACGCTGTGGGTCCTTCTGCAATCCGCCAATACCGGTGCGCTCGCTTCCCTGCCGGCACGCGCAGCGCCCCATGCGATGACCATTCTTTATCTCGGCGCCTGTGCCACCGCCGCGATGCTGTTCCTGCAAGCCATTGGCCAAAGGCATGTATCGGCAGACAAGGCGACGGTGATTTACTCGATGGAACCGGTGTTTGCCTCGCTGTTCGGCTGGATGTGGCTGGGTGAAGTCCTCGGCCCACGAGGCCTGATCGGCGGCGCGATTGTCATCGGCGCGTTGCTGCTGAGCGAATGGCGCCCGCAACCGGAAAAGCTTGCCCCGGACCGGCAATGACCCGGCGATGTCCGAACCGACGTATCGATGTGCTTCATTCACGAAAGGCTGACATGAACAATTCCGGCAACACGCGATGCGCGCTTCTGTTTGTCATCTTGCTGATCCCGGCAGTAGCATCGAGCCAGACCTTGTACAAAACCATCGGTCCGGACGGACGCATCAGCTATAGCGACACACCGCCGGCGGACGCAAAAGTACAGAAGACCATGAGCTATTCTCCGCTACCCGCGTCGCCTGTCGCGGAATCGGCACGCCGGCATCGCGCGGAACTGGAGGCAAGCCTGCAGCGCCGTTCGTCGGAGACCGCGACAAGCGGCGAAGGCATCCGGCTCTTCACCGCGGTGTGGTGCGGTTACTGCACGAAGGCAAAGGCTTATCTGGGGCAGAAAGGCATCGCCTACCAGGAATACGATATCGATACGCCCGCTGGAAAAAGCGCGTTTGCGCAGGCTGGCGCGGGAACAGGGATACCGCTGCTGCTGTGGAAAGACAAACGGCAGCAGGGTTTTTCACAGGCGGGATACGACGCGCTGTTTGAGAGCCTTGACCGCCGGGCAAAGTGAGCGCAGCGGTCATTAGCCCGGCGCCGTCGAGGGCAAGGCATTCCGTATATTGCTGATCTTCTCTTCCAGCATCCGCAGGACTCTCGCGGTCTCGCTTGTTTCCTGCATCAGGATCGCCTTGCGTTGCCCGCTTAGGACGGCTTCACGGCTGATTGCCCGCATCTTCGTTTGCAGGTCCGCATGTTGCGGAATGGAGGAAATCTGCATAGCTGCTTCTGACGGCATGGCCGATCCGGCATGCGACGGGTACGGCAATCGTTGCGGCGCACCGGCTTCGAGATCACTTGGTCCGGCGGTGTACCTGGCTGCCCGGGTCTGCGCACCAAAGCGATGAAACGAAGCTTCCGATCGCTTGTAGACGGCGCCAAGCACTGACAATTGATGGTTGATGCTTCGTTGCGCAACTACCGATCCCGGCAATTTGCTGAAAAACAGTTTCCAGTACGCCGCACTGGAATACATGCGCCAGCCGGCCGGAATGTTGAGCGTTCCCTGTTCCAGCCGCTTTTTCAGGTCGCTCCTGATCTGGACCGTGTGGGTCGCCGCGGGCGGGCCCATTCTTGAACCATAGAGAGCCAGCATCGTGCCGAGAATCAAAAATGCCATCGTCCATCGGGGAAGCTGATAGCCCGGCTCGTTCCGGTCATTGGCGACAAGCTGCCGTACCAGCCGCA
This sequence comes from Noviherbaspirillum sp., assembly GCF_036846085.1. NCBI lineage: Bacteria > Pseudomonadati > Pseudomonadota > Betaproteobacteria > Burkholderiales > Oxalobacteraceae > Noviherbaspirillum > Noviherbaspirillum sp. The sequence continues at coordinate 2,604 of NZ_DAIUCO010000070.1, forward strand.
TGATCGCGCTGATCAGCTGGGGCGTACTCGACCCGCCCAAAATCATCGTGAAGGCCTGCACGCATTTATTGATGGCCAACGGGCAGACCTGCTCCGGTTTGGCCAGGTCGGTCAAGCCTTCCTTGAGAATCAGTGCCGCCGCCGTAAAGGCGCGCGGATTCTCATACGCCCCCATCTCGCGCATCAGAATGCTTTTGCCTTCGTTGGAAAGGACGCTCCAGTCGGGTTCCATCAACGCCGCCATGTCCTTGTCGAGCGTCGCCATCTTTTCCAGGCATGTACCGTAATCACGCTGTTTCGCGCCGCTCAAGGGCTGCGTGTATTGATGCGCCAGCGCATCCCGTTCCCGCCGCTCGTCCGGCGTCAGGCCGGCAGCTTCCTTGTTCAGGTAGTCCAGCCGGATAAAGCTATCGCAATCGCGTGCACCAAAAATCCCGGCAATCTTCTGGGCCAACAACCGCTTTTCGAATTCCATCTGCTTCTGCACCGCGCCGACCCGAATCTCGATCGGTCCTGCCAGGGATTCTTTCGCGAGGGACTCGATGAATCGGTCGAGATCGTCCCGACTGATGTCCGCAACAGTCGCGGGCGCCCGATGTGCGATGCCGGCCTTATCGAGCACATCGACGGCACGCGGCGTGGTCCGCAGTTGCGCAGCTGCCTTGTTGGCGGTATCGGGCAGGCCGGCGAATGCCTGGGCGATCATCGTGCTGACAGCACCGGCCGCCAGCGCATACAGGCCGTATTTCGGATTCTCGGAGAGGAAGGAAACAAGCGCTGCCGCCAGTCCCGCCACGACCCGAACGCCGCGCACGATGGTGGTGTTGTACAGCGCCGCTTGTTCGATGCTGAATTTCGACTCGACTTTTGCGCATACTTCGCGGGCAGCGAGCAGTCGCCGGTATGCCGCATGGAATGCCATGCCGCCATCGACAGGATCCATATGAGCGAACAGTCTTTGACGACTCTCGTCATGACCTTGCCCGTGCATCACATTGGCAATACGCTCAAAATTTTCCGTCGCCTCCGCCAGCTCGTCGATCGCGGCCTTGAGCGTTGGCGTTTTTATGCTGTCCGATGTCGTCTTCGCCGCTTGCAGCATGCTGCGGGACTGCCATCGAAAAACAATCGAATGGGCGATGGTTGGCGGAACAAACGAGAAAACGGCGTAGATCACCTGCGCCACCAAAGCCAGTTGGGCCTTATAAGTCGGACTGTCGTTGCTTAACGCATAGTAGGCGCTTGGTACCAGGGCGAGCAAGGCGGACGGATGGCTCACCCATTGATAAGCGCGGCCCGCAGCCCTCGTATCCCTTTTCCAGTCCACGCCAAAGAAATGTTCCGCCAATGTCATGACACGATCGATTTCCTGCGGCGTGACCGATGCGGGGTCGGCCTGCATCCGTTGCATCATGCGGTGGTACGCCAGATACAGGGCCTTTGCCTCGTCGATATTGTGGTCGGTGATTGCGTGCCGTTTCCGCAATTCGTTTTGATAGCGGGATTGCATCCGCATGACGCCATCGGCATCGTCCGCACCGGGACGATCGGGTTCCGCATGCACGCGGAATGACGATAGCGCACGGCGGTCGGGTCGTCCGAATGTCAGAGGGGCGATGGGTGGCAATCCCGCGGTAACGCGTGAACCGGAAAGAAGAATCACTGCATCCCGCCCTGCAGCGGGACTGGCCGCCATGCCGGGCTCTCCTGCGGCGCGGGATGCCGACGGTCCGGCATGATGGCCGGCATGACCTGAAACCGTCGATCGAGGCGCCGAGGCGGCGATCCTCATTCCGCCTTCCCGGCCGCACCCGTTGCCGGGACTTTCCTTGAACGGCGCATCATTTCCGCTGCGCGCGCATGCGCCTGGCTCGGCGCCGCGGACATCCTGCGTTCTTCCTCCAGCAGAAAGTAGGTCTCGCGCCACTCCTTCGCCCGGCCGGCGTAATGGTGCAGCATGTGCGCCAGCTGTTCTCCGGTCAGCCCTGCGACGCGCACGGCGCCCGACAGCAGGACCTGCCCGGTGGCGAAGTTGATGCCGAAACCGGGCCGGCCGGCACCCATCATGACCAGATTGGCTTCCAGCAGCCTGCGCATCGCGAGTCCGCTGCACTCCTGCGGCAGTTCGCCGAACTCGCAAAACAGAAGCAGGCAATCCGCATTGTCGTCGGCGCCGGGCATCAAGGAGAAACCGATGCCATCGACGGTGACATCAAGCACGAGGTCCGCCTTCCCGCCCTCCGTGGAAACGGGCGGCAAATCCGTGATCCGCCGCAGGTCGCCTAGCAGGCGAAGGCAGGCGTCAACATTTTTCATATGAGCGGCATCCATGGATTGATTGTCGACAACGATCGGCCTAACGCGGACCGGGCACGCATTCCTATGGCACCAGGTCGAGGAGCCGGCCTCGGTTGTCGAGAATCCAATCATGGTCGGGAGGCGTTTGAAGTTCCGGATTTTTCGCTGTCACCAGCTGGATCAGCTTGTCGAGAACGTTGCGCCTTCCACTTTCGAGTTCCGCGACAGCCGCATTCGCCTTGCCTGCAAATTCCGGGATGTTGTCGCTCGCCCGGCGCAGCATGTCCCAGTCGATAGTTCCATCACTCTTTCGCGGCACGGTGATTGCCAGTCCTTCGCTGACGGTCTGCGCCACCTGCCCCCGGGGAGTCACTTCGCCCAGGAAGCGCGTCAGCGTCCCCGCTTCCTGTAAGGTCAGCGGCAACGCATAACTTGACCGCACATGATTGCCGAGGTTGACCGCTTCCAGAATGCTGGACAGGGCGGTCGGATCCGTTGCCGGCTGGCCGCCCGAGCGCCGGGCGATATCGTTTCCCTTGACGGCGATGTCGGGGTCGATCCTGTTGCCCGCGAGGTCGACATTCACCTGGCCCGGGGAGTGCGGTCCGAAGGTGAAATAGGTACCCGGATTGTCGGGCCGGGCCACATGCCGTTGCTGGCGCACCAGATCGGTTCCGGCATGCCCGGATATTTTCCCCGCAAGGTCCGGCCGCAGAAGCCATGCGGCGAACGCCATGTCGGAACACGGGTTGGTAATTACCTGCACCAGCCTGATATCGACCGGCAGTTTTCTGACTGCGGGAATGAGTATCTGCTCCAGGTTGGCGCCCAGCATCGCGGCACGGTCGACGATGATCCTGCCGTGCGCATCGGTCGGTCGCGGTGCCGACGCCGCCAGGAATACCGTATCCGGAATTATTCCCTCGGGTATCTCCCTGTCGCTGAGTTCAAACACGGGATACGCCGGGCTGCCCAGCGAATCAACGGGACTTTTTGCGATATTCCGTTTCATCGCATACACCGGGGTTCTTCCGGAAAAAACTTCGACCAGGGCCGAACCGATATTGCCGGTGGAACCGAATACCATCACTTTGCCGAGCGACTTGATATCGGCATCAACATGGTATGCGTTCCCAGGCTTCGGCCGGCGCATGCGGCGGATTTGCACATCGACGGCAACGGCGTTTCCGGATGCCGCGGGCAGGTCCAGCTCGTTGAACGCATCGATCGCCTGCATCAGGCTTTGTTTGACGCCGGCTCGCTCCGCGCGGAGGAACGATGCGAATGCTTTCCGATCAAGATTTCCCATGGCGTCGAATGACGCCGGGATTGCCGTGCCGGCGCGAACGCGACAGCCGGTCTTGCGAGCCACCCATGCGCTGTCGTTCCCCTTGAGCGCGGCAGTCACAACCGCGGTTTCTCCACGAAGCATCGTCCCGACCCGGCGAAACGCGTCAACGGCGCCCCGGGTATTGTCCGGGTCGTGCAATGTGGAGGCATGGCCGCATACCTGCAGATCGGACCTGACGTGCGACAGGTAGGCAACCTGTTGGGCAACGGAGCAGGAATCTCTGCCGGAGATGATGACGCGGGAGTTCGGCGGAAACCGGCCGGCGTTTTCCGCCAGCTCATCGAGCGAAGTATTCAGCATAAAGGCCGATGTCGAAGGCGCGGAAGGTTCCAGGGCAACGGCATGCTGCACGTTCAGAATCTGTCCGGGCATGTACTGCAGCAAATGCGGGGAGCCGGCCGAACTGACGATATTCAACGAGGGCGTGCCACAGAACTTGTACAGCAACGCCATGGCATCCTTGCCGGGCTCCGGGAGGCGATCCAAGTTGTGCGGATGCCTGACTTCGTTCGACCGGCTGCTATAGACCGTAACGCTGTTGCCGAATGCCTGCGCCAGCTGCGCATCGTTGTGCATCCTGGACCGCTTGTTATTGAAAAGCGTTAGAAAATTCTTCGTGCCACACGGCCTGATGCAAGGAAACGAATCATCCGGCGCTTTTTCCGGAGCGGCGGAACTGGCGGAATGCAGTGCCGGCCGCGCGGGTCCCGCACCTGCACGTTGCGCATGCAGAACATGGACGACCGGCGATGCGGCGGCGCGGTCACTTTTCATAGCGGTCACTTTTCATAGGGTTCACTCGTGTTGACTGATGGTGGACGGAGACAACGGCAACTTCGCTATGCATACATCGAACCGACAAGGGCGGTCTATCGATGCGGACGCACTTGTGTGGAAGCTGTGGATGAATAGTTCCACGAATGAAAGCAGGTTGCGGGCGACACAAGGCAATGCCGGACCGCGCGATGTCTACCGAGCAAACTTAGAGCAACCGGGGCGGTGTCGTGAAATCCGCCGATGCGCGGACCGCATCGAGCATGGACGCGAGAAGCGGCCGTTCGTCGTTGCGCCGCTTTTGAAAGGTGTATGTCAACGGCGACAGCGCCGGGCTGACGCCCAGGATGCGCAGGTCGCCCCGGCTTGACAGCGAGCGCGCCCAGCTCTCCGGAAGAAAGCCGACTCCCATCCCCGCGATCAACAATCCCGCAATCGCGCCCCAGCTATTGCAGGTGAGGCGGTGCGGCACATCCAGGCTCCTCGCCATCAGCCATTCGTCGAGCAGGCGCGTCGTGCCGGCGCCCGTGGGCAGTGTCACGATCGGATGATCCTGCAGCAGTTTGTCCTGGAAGCGCGTCGCCTTCCCCACCAGCTCGGGCGCCGCGACCCAGACGAAATGAGCCTGCCCGACTGTTTGCGAGGCGATCGCTCCATGCTGGGAGCGCCCGGCGATCACGGCGCAGTCGAGTTCGCCGTTGCGAAGGCGCTCGTCCAGCGCAAGCCCGATATCGGCGTGCGGCTCCAGGCGCAGGGCCGGATGGCGCTGGCGGACGTGCGCAACCATTCGCGGCAGCCAGGTCAGCGCGCTGAGTTCGCCGACGCCGAACAGGCAGCGTCCGCTGATGTCCGTGTCCGAGCCGACGGACTTGCGCGTGACTTCCGCCGCCATGAGCAGGGCGCTTGCCTGCGGCAGTAAGCGTTCGCCGGCTTCGGTCAGCGTTGCCTTATGGCCGGACCGGTCGAATAGCCGTACCCCGAGGGAGTCTTCCAGTTCGACCAGCCTTTTGGATAGGGACGACGTCGACAGGTACAACCGTTCCGCCGCCATCGCGAAATTGGCGCAGGTTGCCGCCCAATAGAACGCTTCAAGCTGTTTCAATGTCATCGGCCGTCTCACTATTGTCGAAAAAGCGAAATTGCATATTAGCTTAATTTCGCTTTTTTATAAGCAGTCTCGCCCCTACAGTGAGTTCAACAGGCAATGAATTAAATGAAACAGCGTTCATTCGCACACCTCAGGGTTCGGGCATCACGGTATCGGTCTTTCCATCACCTCGTCGGAGATAACATGAATACATCCTGCAGCACATTGACTCCACGGCGCGCAGCAGCCGTTGCTTCCACCGGGCACGTCGGAAAAGGAACGTTGAAAAGAATCGAAAAAATCCTGTCGCTCGATGACTTCGAGGCCGCGGCGAAGCGAAGGCTGCCCCGTCCCCTGTTCGGCTACATCGCCGGCGCGGCGGAGGAAAACCGCTCGCTGGAAGATAACCGCGCCGCGTTCAATGAATACCACTTTCTGCCAAGGGTGCTCGTGGATGTGTCGCGGCGCTCGCAGCACACGGTACTGTTCGGAAAATGCTATGCGTCGCCGTTCGGCATCGCGCCGGTCGGCATCAGCGCGCTGTCGGCATACCAGGGCGATCTCGTCCTTGCACAGGCGGCGCATGATGCCAATATTCCTGCAATCATGAGCGGCACCTCCCTGATGCCCATGGAGCAGATTATCGAAGCGGCGCCCGGCACATGGTTCCAGGCCTACCTGCCCGCCGACCAGTCGCGTATCGATTGCCTCGTCGACAGGATCTCCCGGGCCGGCTTTGAAACACTGGTCATTACGGTTGATATTCCGGTATGGGCAAACCGCGAAAACAACATCCGTGCCGGATTCACCACGCCGCTCCGCCCCAGCCTGCGACTGGCATGGGACGGCCTGGTCCGGCCGCGCTGGCTGTTCGGCACCTTCGCCCGCACGCTGCTGACAACCGGCATGCCGCATTTCGAGAACTCCTTCGCCACGCGCGGCGCCCCCATTCTGTCGGGCACGGCGATTCGCGACACCACCGGGCGCGATCACCTCAACTGGGAAAACCTTGCGCGCATCCGGCGCAAATGGTCCGGCAATCTTGTCCTTAAAGGCATCCTCCACCCGGACGATGCGGAACGGGCGCGCCGGCTGGGCGCGGACGGCCTCATCGTGTCCAATCACGGCGGCAGGCAGCTCGACGGCGCCGCATCAGCATTGCGCGTCCTTCCGCGCGTCCTCGATGCCGCGGGCGAGCTGCCGGTGATGATGGACGGCGGGATCCGGCGCGGCACCGACGTGCTCAAGGCACTGGCGCTCGGCGCGAAGGCCGTGTTCGCCGGCCGCCCCTTCATGTATGCCGCGGCGGCGGAAGGAAGCCCAGGCATCGAGCACGCCATCCGGTTGCTGCGCGATGAAGTCGACCGGAACATGGCGATGCTCGGCATCAACCGGCTGAGTGAACTCGATGCGGGCTTCCTGCTGCCGGCGCATCCGGACGAGCGCGCCGGCAAGCGGCCGGATGCGCAGCTGGATGTGTGGCCGGCGCGCGAACGGCGCCGGGCCTGACACGCATCCCATCAGACCGTTGATCGCCATTCATTCAATCGCACAAAAGGACATCATGCGAAAACTGACCGCACTCGCGATAGCCGCCCTGCTCCTGGCGGTGACGTCCGTCCAGGCGCAGACCTATCCGGCCAAGCCGATCAGACTGATCATTCCGTTTCCTCCCGGAGGAACAACCGATATCGTCGGCCGTATCGTCGCCGAGAAACTCGGCAAGGAACTCGGGCAACCGGTGATCGTGGAGAACCGGGGCGGCGGCGGGGGAAGCATCGGTGCCGCGGCGATCGCGAAAGCCGAGCCTGATGGCTACACCATCGGCATGGCGACGGTTTCGACCCATGCCGTCAATCCTGCCTGCAATCCGAAACTCGGCTACGATCCGGTCCGCGACTTCATGCCGATCACGAACGTCGCCCACACGCCGAACGTCCTCACGGTCGGACCGAAATTCCCCGCAAGCGATTTCAAGCAGTTCATGACGGAAGTACGGAACAATCCCGGCAAGCTCAGCTATGCGACATCGGGTACCTGCAGCATCCTGCACATGGTCGGCGAGCAATTCAAAAGCGCGACGCGCACCTTCGTCCTGCACATTCCCTATCGCGGCTCCGGCCCGGCGCTCAACGACCTGCTTGGCGGTCAGGTCGATATGATGTTCGACAATCTTCCTTCTTCCATCTCGCATATCAAGGCCGGCAAGTTGCGCGCCATTGCCATCGCCTGGCCGAAGCGGCTCGACGCCATGCCCGAGGTGCCGACGTTCAAGGAACTCGGCCTGCCTCAGGTCAATGATCCGGCGTGGTACGGCTTCGTCGCGCCGCCGAAGACGCCGGCCGAGATCGTCTCGAAGCTGCATCACGCGACAGTGAAGGTGCTCGGCATGCCGGATGTCAGGGACCGCATGATGGCAAACGGCGCCCAGGCGATCGGCAACACGCCGGCCGAGTATGCGGCGGAAATAAAGCTTGAACTGGAAAAGATGAAGGATCTGGTGAACAGGCAGGGCATCAAGCTGGATGGTGCCTGACCTGCGACCGGGCGACGCAGGCGTCGCTTGCCTGATCACCGGGAGGTGCGGAAGGCGATGCATGCATGGTCAGCCAGACACATCGGGGTGCCCCTCCGCCGGTTGGGGTTCCGGCGGAGGCGACCGCAAGGCCGTGTCGATGTCCGTCATCAGGTCGCTCTTCACCTGCAGCCATTGATCGAGCGCCGCAATCCACACGCGCAATTCAAACTCGAATACATCGACGGCGCGGCGCACGAACAGGGCTTCCGGCGCGGGTCTCTCGACCACGAGAGGATTGCGCAGGGCGATCTCCTGCAACAGCGTTTTGATATGCGCCGGATCGGCATCCGGCTTCGTCAGCACCGGCACCGTCACCTGCCGCAGCTTGCTCGATACCGTCCAGTTGGTGACGCGGTCGGAGATCAGCTTGCCGTTCGGGATGATCACTTCCGCGCCGGTGGTGCTGGAGATGACGCTGGCGCGGATGCCGATGCGCTTGACCCTGCCGACCACATCGTCCATCTGGATGGTGTCGCCCACCTTCACCGGCCGCTCGAACAGGACAATCAGGCCGGACACGAAGTTGTTGACGATGTTCTGCAAGCCAAACCCGATACCGACGCTGAACGCGCCGGCGAGGATGGTGAACTTCGTCATGTCGACCCGCAACGCATTGAGCGCGAGCACGAAGCCGGCCAGCAGCACGAGGTAGTGCACCATGGTGGACACCGCATACGGCAGCCCGCGTTCAAGCTGCAGCTTCGGATACACCTCCTCGTCCAGCACGAAGCGGGAAAAGCGTGACAGCGACAGGGTGATCCAGATGATCAGGATGAAGGTGAGCACATCGCCCACCGAGGGGGTGAAGGTGCCGATCTCGATCGACGCATCCCAGGCGCTCCTGGCATATTCGAACAACGGCCCGAGCAGGCCCAGCGATTGCAGGATGAGCGCAATCCAGCCGAGGTAGGCAGCCTGCCGCAGCCAGTGGTTGATGCGCTGCGTGAGCAGCGGCTTGTGCCGCTCGACCATGCCGAGCAGGGAAACCGGCGGCACGCAGAACAGCCCCTGCAGCAAGCCTTCCGCCACGCGCAACAGCACATACAGCACGACGGCGGTATAGGCGCTGGCCAGTGCCGTACCGCCGACCAGGTCGGCCAGCCGGACCTGGCCGTTGATGCTTGCCGCGATGGCGGCGGTGATGATGACGAGCTCCACCCAGGCGACCAGGCGTATCTTGCGCCAGCCCTTGATCTGCGCCCAGGGCGTGCCGGAGCGCTTGCCCGAGCGCCTCAGCATCCACACGAGGAACACGACGAATAACAGCGCTTCCACCAAGAACAGGACCCGCGACAGCACCGGCAGCGGCGCGACGAGGGCCCGCAGCTTGTCGGCGAGGTAAAAGCCCACCAGCCCGTAAAGCATCGTATGCAGGTGCGGCTCGATCAGCCTGCGGGCGAAGATCAGCATCGGCACGGTACCCAGCATGCTCAGCACGACCCAAAACGTGCGCGGCGGGCGCGGATAAAACCAGCTGCTGAGCAGCAGTGCGATGATGATGGCCGTCATCACCGGCATCTCGAAGATCGTCTGCGTGCGGCGCAGGCATTCGTCGGCATTGGCCAGGGTGCGCATGCGCTGCCGCGTCAGGTAGAGCAGCGCGACGATGACGACGAACACCATGAAATGCGTCGTGAAGTTCCTGCTGTAGGCGGAGGCATAGGTGATCAATGCCGCGGTCTGGCTCGACAAGTTGGCCTTGTTTTCCACCGAAAAGCTGTCGATCGACGATTCCCAGAAATCGATCGTCCACAGCGGCGGGCTGTCGCGATACAGCAGTCGCGCCGCCGCGCGTTCGCTGGCGTTGTTGAGCACGTCTCTCGCCTGCGACGCCCGCGCGCCGAGTTCGGCGGACCGGCTTTGCAGCGACAGGATTTCGGTGCGCCGCTCGAGCAGTCGCTTGCGTGTCTTGGCGAGCGCGCTGGTCACATCTTCGATGCGCTCGATCACCGTCGGCGGCGCCGCCTCGCCGACTGCCGCCGTCCGGGTCGCCTCCCACTGCGTGGCGGTTTTTTCCAGCTCGGCGAGGTTGCGGTCGATCTGCAGCGCGCTTCGGGTAAGTTCGCGCGTGATGGCTGTCGCGCGGTTCTCGATATCGCGCCATTCCTGCTGCAGGCCACGGATGATATCGATGGAGGCATTCTGCGGCAACAGCCGCCGCATTTCCGACGACCGCAGCGACACGCCCCGCGCGAGCGCCTGCAATTCGTTGCCGGCGGTTTCGATGAGATCGTCGACCGGGCCTTTGTTGTCCAGCTGGCGGATCTGCAGCATCGTCGCCTCCCCCTGGACGGCGACATCGGCAACGGGAATGGGCTCGGCCACGGGTTCGGGCGCGGGAGCAGCGGGTGCGGCAGGCGCTGCAGGCTTGGCCATAGGCGGTGCAACCAGCGGCGGAACCTGTGCGGAAGCAGCGATGGCGAAGCCTACCCAAAGCAACAGCGAAATCAGCAACCGCAGGCATGCCTGCAGTCCGCATCGATACGAGTTGCCCTGCATGGCAGGTCGCATGAAAGAACAGGGTTTCATTGAATGGCGGGTCGTGGACAAACTTTGCAAGGACTTTGAACCGACATGCAACGCCGCCTATGGTTCGCGGTGATTGTTGCGGAATTGATAGAAGGATCAATGAGAGTAGACCCCTTTGCACTACCAGCCGCAACTGCTTGTGGACAATTTATTGCAGCAGGTCAAAAGCCGGCAAGTATTTATTTCGTGCAGGATAGTTTTACGGAAGCAACTCGACAGGCTGTGTCGAACAATCATCTGGCCCGATACGAGACGAAGCTGCGTTTGCAGATACATGTTTTTCCGGCGCGGCGCTCAACGTCATATCGCAGTCATAAAGCGCCACTACCATCACTCCGTTATTTGAATCGGCAATCGACGAGGCACTTCGATTACCAAACGAAATCTTGGAGCGATGATGATCCAGCTTGATAAAGTCTCGGTGCGGTTCGGCGATGCGGTTGCCCTGCATTCAACCTCAATTTCATTCCAGCCCGGCCAGTTCACGGTCCTGCTGGGCGCGTCCGGCGCCGGCAAATCCACATTGCTCCGTTGCCTGAATATGCTGCATGCGCTGACCGCCGGCACGGTGAGCGCCGACGGTATCGGTCCGCTGCACAGGCGCCATGCACTGCAGCAGCACCGTCGCCGCACCGGCATGGTGTTCCAGCAGCATCAGCTCATCGGCCGCCTGTCGGCGCTGCAGAACGTGCTGATGGGTCGCCTCGCCTATCACTCGACACTGCGCAGCCTGTTTCCGTTGCCGCAAAAAGAGCAGGAAATCGCCCTGCAGAGCCTGGAGCGCGTCGGCCTGCTCGACCGGGCGATGTCGCGCGTCGATCAGCTGAGCGGCGGCCAGCAGCAGCGCGTCGGCATTGCCCGCGCGCTGGCACAGCGGCCACGGATGATCCTCGCCGACGAACCGGTCGCCAGCCTCGATCCGGCCACCGCCGATAAGGTGCTGGCCCTGCTGCACCGGATCTGTACGGAAGACGGTATGTCGATGGTCGTCAGCCTGCACCAGGTCGACCTCGCCAGGCGCTATGCGGACCGCATCGTCGGGCTCGCACAAGGCCGGGTGGTATTCGATGCGGCACCCGACATGCTGACACCGGAAAACGCCGCCGCGTTGTATGAACAGAAGCCCGCCGTCACCGGGCGGCATGACAGCGCTCCCGCCGCGCCCTTTTACCCCTTTCAACTCGCTACCCTGAAGGAATGACCATGAAAAACCTGTTTGCCGCCCTGTGCACGGCGTCGTTGATGCTGCTCGCCGGCGTATCCCATGCCGCTCCCAATCCGGATCCGGAGACGCTGAAAGTGGCATTGCTGCCGGATGAGAATGCTTCCACCGTCATCAAGAACAACCGCCCGCTGGAAATGCACCTGGAAAAGGAGCTGAGGAAGAAAATCGAACTCATCGTCACCACCGACTATTCGTCCATGATCGAGGCAATGCGCCATGGCCGCATCGACCTGGCCTACTTCGGCCCCTTGTCGTATGTGCTGGCGCGCCAGAAAAGCGACATCGAGCCGTTCGCCGCCATCAAGCAGAAAGGCAGCACCACCTATCAATCGGTGTTAATCGTCAACGCCGGTGCCGGCATCAGGAGCATCGCCGACATCGCCAGCAAGAATGTTGCTTACGGCGACAAGGCATCCACCTCCAGCCACCTGATTCCGAAATCGATTCTTGCCGAAAAAGGCCTGAAGGCCGGCGAGAATTACCGCGAGCATTTTGTCGGCGCGCACGATGCGGTCGCGATGGCGGTACAGAACGGCCATGCGCAGGCCGGCGGCCTGAGCAAGCCGATCTTCGAGGCACTGGTGGAGCGCGGCATGATCGATGCCAACAAGGTCAAGGTGCTCGTGGAATCGAAACCGTTTCCGCAGTACCCATGGACGATGCGGTCCAACCTGAAGCCGGAACTGAAGGAAAAGATCCGTACCGTGTTCATCAACATCAAGGATCCGGCCGTACTCAAGCCGTTCAAGGCGGATGGCTTCGGCGCCACCACCGACAAGGACTATGAACCGGTGCGCGAGCTCGGCACCCTGCTGAAGCTCGACCTGTCGAAGTTCTGAACGAATAGGACAACCGATGCAAGCGCAATATCAAGCCCTGCTGGCACAGCAGCGGCGAACCTGGAACCGCTCGATCACCAATGTCGCGCTGGTCATGGCGATCGTAGTCGTCTGCTGGTACCACATCGGCCTGTTCGACGCCGAACGGCTTGGCGAAGGTGTGCCCAGCCTGTTCAGCCTGGTCGGCGAGATGTTCCCGCCCAACTTCAGTCAGGCCGCAAGCTGGATCAAGCCCCTGTTCGATACGCTGGCGATGAGCGTGGCCGGCACCGCGATCGCCGTGCTGTGCTCGATACCGCTGGCCATCCTGGCCGCCCGCACCACCAGTCCGCATCCGGTGGTCTACCAGGTCGCGCGCGGCGTGCTCAACGGCCTGCGCTCGATACCGGAACTCATCATGGGCATCGTCTTCGTTGCCGCCGTCGGTTTCGGTGCGCTTCCTGGAGTACTGGCGCTGGGCCTGCATTCGATCGGCATGGTGGCGAAATTTTTCGCCGAGGCGATCGAGCATGCCGACCCGGCACCGGTGGAAGCGGCGCGTGCCGCAGGCTGCAGTCCGCTGCAGGTAATCATGCATGGCATCTTCCCGCAGGTACTTCCGCAAATGGCCGACACCGCGATCTACCGCTGGGAATACAACTTCCGGGCGTCGACGGTGATGGGCATGGTCGGCGCGGGGGGCATCGGCTTCGAACTGATGGGGTCGCTGCACATCATGCAGTACCAGGATGTATCCGCGATCCTGATCGTGATCCTGGCGATGGTGACGCTCGTCGACGGCTTCAGCTCCTTCCTGCGGCGCAAATTCAAATAACTCTTTTATTCTCCATGAAACCTAAAGTCGTTCTCACCCACTGGGTGCACCCCGAAATCCTCGATCTGCTGCAATCGGTGGCGGATGTCGTCCCGAACACCACGCGGGATACCCTGCCGCGCGCCGAAGTGCTGGCGCGGGCAAGCGATGCGGATGCGCTGATGGCCTTCATGCCGGACAGCATCGATGCCGCTTTTCTCGAGGCCTGCCCGAAGCTGAAGGTCGTCGGCGCGGCGCTGAAGGGGTATGACAACTTCGATGTCGAGGCCTGCACCCGCCGCGGCATCTGGTTCACCATCGTGCCCGACCTGCTCACCATTCCGACCGCGGAACTGACGATCGGCCTGCTGCTCGGGCTGACGCGCCATCTCATCGAAGGCGATCGCCGCATGCGCAGCGGCGGCTTCCAGGGCTGGCGGCCCGAGCTGTACGGAACCGGGCTGACCGGACGCACGCTCGGCATCATCGGCATGGGCGCAGTCGGCCGGGCGATTGCCAAGCGGCTGGCCGGATTCGACATGAAGCTGGTGTACTGCGACAAGATGGCGCTCGATCCGGCGCTGGAAACAGCGTGGGGGGCCAGGCGCGTGGACCTGGACACCCTGCTGGCGACAAGCGACTTTGTCGTGCCGATGCTGCCGATGACAGCGGAGACACTGCACCTGATCAATGCCGGCGCGATCGCGAAAATGAAGCATGGCAGCTATCTCGTCAATGCCTGCCGCGGGTCGGTGGTCGACGAGATGGCCGTCGCCGACGCATTGCGCAGCGGCCGCCTGGCGGGCTATGCGGCGGATGTATTCGAAATGGAAGAATGGCAACGTCCGGACCGTCCGCATGCCGTGCCGCAGGCTCTGCTGGACGACACCGCCCGGACTTTCTTCACGCCGCATCTCGGATCGGCGGTCAGGGAAGTGCGTATCGACATCGAGCGCCAGGCGGCAGGCAACATTCTCCAGGCCCTTCGTGGCGAGCGTCCGGCCGGTGCGATCAACGATCCGCTGCGGGCAGTGGCGTGATTCACCTGGACCGGATCGTCACCTTTCTGGCGGTCGCCGCCCATGGCGGATTCCGGGAGGCGGCGAAGCATACCGGCCTGTCGCAGCCTGCCGTGACGCAGCATATCAAGCGGCTGGAACAGGCACTGAAGATCGAACTGATCGACCGCAGCAATACCGGCAGCACGTTGACCGCGGCCGGAAGGACGTTCCTGCCCTATGCGGAGAACCTGGTGCATACCTGGCATCGCGCCTGCGGGCTGTTCGCGAAGGAATCAATCGTCGTGGGCGCCAGCTCGAACACCGGAATCTATCTTCTGCAGCCCTACCTGAAAGCCTACCGCGACACGACGCAGGAAAAGCTCGACGTGGTCATCGGCGACAACCGCGAGATCGCGGACAAGCTGCAGCGCTGCGAGATCGATGTCGCCGTCATGGAGTGGTGGGATGACCGGCCCGGATTCGTCGCCGGGATATGGCGGCGTGAAGAGCTCGTGCTCATCGTGCCGCCGCAACATGAATGGGCGGCGCTTCCCGGCATTTCTCCCGAACGGCTGCGAGGCTTGTCTTTTCTTGGCGGAGAACCGGGCACCGGCACCGGCCGCCGGCTGCAGCAATGCCTCGGCGATGTCGCGCACACCATCGGCGTCGCGATGCAGCTCGGCAGCACCGAAGCGGTCAAGCATGCGGTACATGCCGGACTCGGCATGTCACTTGTCATGGCATCGGCAGTGGAGAAAGAACACCGCGACGGCTGGTTGCATGCGATACCGATTGATGGCAAGCCGCTGCACAAGGAAATCTTTGTCATGCGGCGGGCAGACGGTTTCAGCGACGCCCCGGCGGTACGGTTCGTGGATTTCCTCCGCCAGGCGGCCGGACAGGAGAGCCCGGCGATGCTTCCGCCGACGTGATCGATGCCATGCTCGGCTTGACATGAATCGCCGCGCTTCGGGTACGCTGCAATGATCGAATTCGATGCAACGGATTCGCGTTGCGCTATCCCGGTCTGTGGGAATGCGATCCGGTCGATCCCTGAGACGGCGGAAGGCGAGAAGCGCGACGGCAGTGGCATGACCGGTTTTCCGGTACGATCGCTGCACCCCTTCACAACAGGCCGGCCATGCCATTCTCATCCACCCCGATACATGCCCTGGTCATGGGCGCATCCGCCGGCATCGGCCTGGCGCTGGCACGCAGGCTTGCCGCCATGCCGGATGTAGCGAGCCTGACGCTCTGCGCACGACGCATTCGCGCGTCCGCCGATATCGCCGCCCTTGTTGCGGCGGCATCGCCGGCCGCGCTGCACCTCCACGATGCCGACATCACCGATGAAGAAAGTTTGAACCGCCTCGCTGCCGAGGTGAGGCAGCGTACGCCTTCGCTGCACCTCGTGATCAACACCGTCGGCCTGCTGCATGACGATGCCCTTGCACCCGAAAAGACGCTGTCGCAACTGACCATGCACGGCATGCTGCGGTCCTTCGCCGTCAATGCCTGCGGGCCGGTGCTGCTGGCGAAAGCGCTGATGCCCTTGCTACGGCAGTCGGACCCGGCGATCTTCGCGTCGCTCTCCGCGCGGGTCGGCTCCATCGGCGACAACCGGCTCGGCGGCTGGTACAGCTATCGGGCGGCAAAGGCGGCCCAGAACCAGATGCTGCGCACGCTATCGGTCGAGCTGCGGCGAATCAACGCGAACAGCATCGTGCTGGCACTACACCCCGGAACGACCGACACCGGCTTGTCGAAGCCCTTCCAGGGCAATGTCCCGGAAGGAAAATTATTCACGCCGGATTTCGCCGCCGAAAGATTGCTGGAAGTCATCGCGGTACGTTCCCCGGCCGACAGCGGCGGATTTTTTGCATGGGATGGCCAGCCAATTCCATGGTGAATGCCGGAAGACGGTCATGCGACACCAATGAACATTTCAACAATGCATGCGTCCAATCGGGTAACTCCAGCGCGACCTGCACTGTTGAAACCATTACCCGATCATGAACAACAATCTCGAAATCCTTTTCCAGTATTTTGCCGACAACAAACTCAAACTCGTCACCGCCGAGTCCTGTACCGCGGGCATGATCGCATCGACGCTGGCCGATATTCCCGGCTGCGGCAGCTGGCTCGATTGCGCATTCGTCACCTATTCCGCCGACGCCAAGATCAGTTGCCTCGGCGTCAGGAAAGAAACCATCGACACCTTCAACCTGACCAGCGAGGAAGTGGCGCGCGAGATGGCGGAAGGCGCATTGCGCGTCAGCCGCGCCAACGTCGCCCTGTCGACCACCGGACTTGCGGGACCGTCGAGCGGCGACAGCGACATTCCGGTCGGCACCGTCTGTTTCGCCTGGTCCTTCGACCATGAAGCCAGAAAACAGACCTTCTCCGAGACGCGGCATTTCGACGGCGACCGCAACGCCGTGCGCGAAGCGGCCACCCACTATGCCATCGGACGAGTCTGGCATTACCATAACGAGCTGGCGAAATTGCATTCACAATAGCTGCGCGGCAGGCGCCCTCGGCCGGTGTCCTGTCACCCTGTGCCACTTATCGAATCGACGACGGAGAACCATTCCATGACCAACATCCAGTACGCGGCTGAACAGCAACGCATCATCCACCTGTTGAAGGTGGCGCCATCCTATGACCCGCGAGCCGAGATAGAACGCCGCACCACATTCCTGTGCGAGCACGTGATGCGCCACCAGCGCAAGACGCTGGTGCTCGGCATCAGCGGCGGCGTCGATTCGCTCACCGCCGGTTTGCTCTGCCAGGCGGCGGTGCAGCAGTCACGAGAGCGCGGACACGAGGCGAAGTTCGTCGCGATGCGCCTGCCCTATGGCGTGCAAAAGGATGAGGAAGACGCGCAGCGCTGCCTCGACACGATCCGGCCCGACGTGGTGATGACGGTGGACATCAAGCCTGCAGTGGACGCGATGATGCAGGCGCTGCATGCCGGCGGCCAGACCTTCGATAGCCCGGAACACGAGGACTTCGTGAAGGGCAATGTGAAAGCGCGCCAGCGCATGATCACCCAATACGCGGTGGCTGGTGGCATGCAAGGCATGGTCATCGGCACCGACCATGCGGCCGAGGCGCTGATGGGCTTCTTCACCAAGTTCGGTGACGGCGCCTGCGACCTGACCCCGCTCACCGGCCTCAACAAGCGCCGTGTGCGCGGACTGGCGAAAGCTTTCGGCGCGCCGGAAGCACTGGTGTTCAAGGTACCGACAGCCGACCTCGAAAGCCTGTCGCCGCTGAAGCCCGACGAGGCCGCATTCGGCGTCAGCTATGACGAGATCGATGATTTCCTGGAAGGCAAGCCGGTCAGCGAGAAGACGTATGAGGTGATTTTCAAGCAGTATCGCGCGACGGCGCACAAGCGGGAATTGCCGATTGATCCTTGGGGAGAATGGTGATTTTTTGGAGGGGCGTTACGTTTCGTAGGTCTGTCACGAGGACTTGAAATCAAATAGGACGTACTGCTTCAGTCACGACCACTGAACTGCTCCTTCCCCCTTCTAGGGGGGTGGAGCAGGGGTTTCGAACGGCATGCCGTTCGCCTGCGGAACGGATTGCGTGTAAGCGCAATCCTCTTGGTTGGGA
>NZ_DAIUCO010000071.1:0-20427 GCF_036846085.1 Noviherbaspirillum sp.
GGTTCGGGATATCGGCTCGACTGACTTCTCGTCAGGAAACCTTACGGAAAACCGTTTACCAAAGACACCATCGGCGATGCATGCATCGTCATGCCGGCAGCTGCCAAATGCGATCGGGCCGGGAAATGAAAAAGCCGCGCGATGCGCGGCTTTTGGTTTTCAACTGCATGCAGTCTCAGCCAGCCTTCAAAGCGCCGAGCACCTCGTCCAGCATCTTCTTCGCATCGCCGAACAGCATCCGGTTGTTTTCCTTGTAGAACAGCGGATTGTCGACCCCCGCATAGCCGGAGGCCATGCTGCGCTTCATGACGATGGATGTCTTCGCCTTCCAGACTTCGAGCACCGGCATGCCGGCGATCGGGCTGCTCGGATCATCCTGCGCGGCCGGGTTGACGATGTCGTTGGCGCCGATGACGATGGCGACATCGGTGTCCGGGAAGTCTTCGTTGAGTTCGTCCATTTCCATCACGATGTCATAAGGCACCTTCGCTTCCGCCAGCAGCACGTTCATGTGTCCCGGCATCCGTCCCGCAACCGGGTGAATGCCGAAGCGCACGTTGACGCCCTTCTCGCGCAGCGTCTTGGTGATTTCATACACCGTGTGCTGCGCCTGCGCCACCGCCATGCCGTAACCCGGCACGATGATCACATTCTTCGCTTCGCGCAGCATCTCGGCTGTCTCGACAGCCGTCACCGGAGTTACCTCGCCTTCCGGCTGTGCTGCGTCGCCCGCCGCTTTCGGCTTGGCTGCGTCGCCGCCGAAGCCGCCGGCAATCACGCTGAGGAAGTTGCGGTTCATCGCCCGGCACATGATGTACGACAGGATCGCGCCGCTCGAACCGACCAGCGCGCCGGTGACGATCAGGAGGTCGTTTGACAGCATGAAGCCGGTCGCTGCGGCGGCCCAGCCGGAATAGCTGTTAAGCATCGACACCACCACCGGCATGTCGGCGCCGCCGATCGCCATCACCATGTGAATGCCGAACAGGAGGGCAATGACCGTCATGACGATCAGCGGCGTCATGCCTGCGTCGATGCTTTGCGCCTGCAGGAACACGTAGCCGAAATAGAGCACGACCAGCAGGCCGATGAGATTGAGGAGGTGACGGCCGGGCAGCAGCAGGGGCTTGCCGCCGATACGGCCGGACAGCTTGCCGAAGGCGATGATCGATCCGGAGAACGTCACCGCACCGATCAGGATGCCGATGTAGATCTCCACTTCATGGATGATCTTCTCAGGGCCGGTGAAGTTGGCGGAGGCGGCGGGATCGATGTAGCTTGCGTAACCGACGAGGGTAGCGGCAAGGCCCACCAGGCTGTGCATCAATGCCACCAGTTCCGGCATCTGCGTCATCTGCACCGTGCGGGCGGCGTACAGGCCGATGGCGGCGCCCACCAGCATGGCGCCGATGATCCACGGCAGGCCGGCGGCGGTGACGGAGGGGCCGAACACGGTCGCCAGCACGGCGATCGTCATGCCGATCATGCCGTACAGGTTGCCGCGGCGGGAGGTCTCCGGATTGGAGAGGCCGCCCAGGCTCAGGATGAAGAGGATGGTCGCGCCCAGATAGGCGACTGCGGTAAGACTTTGAGACATGGAGCGCTCCCTTATTTGCGGAACATCGCCAGCATGCGGCGAGTCACGGCGAATCCGCCGAACATGTTAATCGTGGTGAGCACAATGCCGATCACCGCCAGCCAGCGAATCCAGTCGTCCGGCCTTTCAGCGCCGGCCGCAAGCGGCGGCGCGATCTGCACCAGCGCGCCGATGGCGATGATGCTGGAGATCGCATTGGTAACGCTCATCAGTGGCGTATGCAATGCGGGAGTGACGTTCCACACCACCATGTAACCGACGAAGCAGCCGAGGACGAATACCGTGAAGTGGCCGAGGAAGGCCGGCGGTGCAAATGCACCGATGAACCAGAACACTGCAGCGGCGACACCGAACATGATGGCGGTGCTGGTGCCGGACGCTGGCGCGCTCGGCGCACCATGGCCATGCGATTTGGCCTGTACGACCGCCGGCTTGGCGGCGGCGGGCGGTGTGGCCGGCACCTTCGGCGGTGGTGGCGGCCAGGTGATGCTGCCATCCTTGATGACCGTCAGGCCGCGTATGGCGTCGTCTTCCATATTGACGTCAATGATGCCGTCCTTGGTCTTGCACAGCTCTTCGGTGAGGCGGAACAGGTTGGTCGCGTACAGCGTGGAGGACTGCTTCGCCAGGCGGCTGACCAGGTCGGTGTAGCCGACGATGGTTACACCATGCCTGACCACGGCTTGTCCGGGTTCGGTCAATTCGCAATTGCCGCCCTGCTCGGCCGCCATGTCGACGATCACGCTGCCCGGCTTCATGCTCTTCACCATGTCTGCCGTGATCAGCCTGGGCGCGGGTTTGCCCGGGATGAGCGCCGTGGTGATGATGATATCCACCTCCCTGGCCTGCTTCGCATACATCTCGCGCTGGGCTTGCTGGAAGCCTTCGCTCATCACTTTGGCGTAGCCGCCGCCGCCGGAGCCTTCCTCTTCATAGTCGACCTTGACGAATTCACCGCCCAACGACACGACCTGGTCGGCCACTTCGGCACGGGTGTCATTGGCACGCACGATGGCGCCGAGGCCGGCTGCCGTACCGATTGCCGCCAGGCCGGCCACGCCGGCGCCTGCGATAAATACCTTGGCCGGCGGCACCTTGCCTGCGGCGGTAATTTGACCGTTAAAGAAACGGCCGAATGCGTTGGCTGCCTCGATGACGGCACGATAGCCGGCGACGCCGGCCTGGGACGTCAATGCGTCCATCTTCTGGGCCCGGGAAAGCGTCCGCGGCAGCGCGTCGATCGCCAGCACGGTGACCCTTTTTGCCGCGAGCCGCTGCATCAGGTCGGGATTTTGCGCAGGCCAGATGAAGCTGATCAGCGTGCCGCCCTCCCGCATCAGGCCGACTTCGTCGATGGTGGGCGGCCGTACCTTGAATACGATATCGGAACCGCCCCACAGCTGCGCCGCACCCGGTACGACCTGCGCACCGGCGGCGCGATAGGTATCGTCGCTGAAATTGGCGGCATCGCCGGCGCCGGTTTCGACGGCGACCGAGAAACCCAGCTTAATCAGCTTTTCCACGACGTCGGGAACGGTCGCGACACGCTTTTCATCCGGAAAGACTTCTTTTGGCACTCCAATGATTAACGGCATACGCTTTCCTCTTGGTTATTTAACTATTTTCAATCTCGCAGAACCGGCCGGCGTCCTGCTGCCTCTTTCGGAATCGGACCAGGACAGCGTAGCGCATGTCCCTGCTTGGTTTGCTTCTTGTTCTTACTTCTTCAATCCCGTCATCTGATTCTTTTCATCGACGAAGACGATTTTCGGCACATAGGTTTCAACTTCGGTTTCGTTCATCGGTGCATAGGTGCAGATGATCAACAGGTCGCCAAGATGCGCACGCCGCGCCGCCGCGCCATTCAGGGAAATCTCGCCGCTGCCCCGCTTGCCCTTGATCGCATAGGTGGAAAACCGCTCGCCGTTGTTGATGTTATACAGCTCGATCTTCTCGAACTCCTTGATGTCGGCGGCTTCCAGCAGATTCTGGTCGATGCCGCATGAACCTTCATAGTGCAGGTCGGCCTGCGTGACCGTCACGCGGTGGATTTTCGACCTGAGCATGATGCGTTGCATTTCTTCTCCTGATGGCGCAAAACAAGCCGCCGTACCTCGAAAGGCGGCGAAAACGGGTGTTACGGACAGTGCAAACGACAGGGCTGTAAATTCCGGCTGGCGGCCTCATCTGACTGAAATCGCTCGAATGGCGCGTCTGATGCCGGCCCTGATGTGCTTTTTCCATGTCTTTTTGAAAAATCGTGCGCAGATGTTACACGCAATACCAAAATTAGCACAACCGTTCTTTTTTATGGTTTTCTACTAATTTAGAGAGCGACATATTGCCATGGTTGTCATCTTTGCCATAAATAATTTGGCAACATGATCAAAAAAGCCCAACGCCCTTCATTCAGCAAGGTTTTTGACCGAAGACTGATCAACCAGCTAATGCCAGTTAGCGAAAATCAATCATAACCGGCTTCATCCGGCAGATTATTCGTGTTTTACCCGCATGGCATGCAAAGAAGAATGCAGCCGGGCGATAACCGCGGTTAAAATGGCGCCCACTTTCGAGGACACTATGACTGACGTTTGGAAACCCTCTGTCACTGTTGCGGCAATCGTCGAGCGCGATGGTCACTTCCTGCTGGTCGAAGAAGAAACCAGCGATGGCATCCGTTTCAACCAGCCTGCCGGCCATCTCGATCCCAACGAGTCGCTGGAGCAGGCGGTGACACGTGAAACGCTGGAAGAAGCGGCG
The DNA here is from genome assembly GCF_036846085.1 of Noviherbaspirillum sp. Classification (NCBI taxonomy): domain Bacteria; kingdom Pseudomonadati; phylum Pseudomonadota; class Betaproteobacteria; order Burkholderiales; family Oxalobacteraceae; genus Noviherbaspirillum; species Noviherbaspirillum sp. The sequence continues at coordinate 4,358 of NZ_DAIUCO010000071.1, forward strand.
GTCGATTTCACGCCGACGGCACTGGTGGGGCTGTACATGTCGCGCTATCTATCCTCGCGCACCGGGCTGGAAGTGACCTATCTCCGGTTTGCATTTGCCGGCGAACTCGGCGCCAGCCATGACCGGCCGCTCGACTACGGCATCCTGCGCACCGTCTGGATGACGCGCGAGGAAATGCTGACCTGCCAGGAAAAACATCGCAGTCCGCTGGTATTGCGTTGTGTCGACGATTACCTTGCCGGCAAGCGGGCACCGCTGTCCTTTTTGTACACCCATCCGGATGCCATCGGCGTGCTGCGTCCGGCCGACCCGCCGGCGCTGGCCCTTGTGAAATGATACGCAGGAAGAAAGTCGTCATCGGCATGTCCGGCGGCGTCGATTCGTCGGTCTCCGCGTGGCTGCTGAAAGAACAAGGCTATGAAGTGATCGGCCTGTTCATGAAGAATTGGGAAGATGACGACGATTCCGAATACTGCTCGACCCGCCAGGACTGGATCGATGCGGCCAGCGTCGCCGATGTGGTCGGCGTCGATATCGAAGCCGTCAATTTTGCGTCCGAATACAAGGACCGGGTCTTTGCCGAATTCCTGCGCGAATACCAGGCCGGCCGCACGCCGAATCCCGATGTGCTGTGCAACGCCGAGATCAAATTCAAGGCCTTCCTCGATCATGCCATGCATCTCGGCGCCGACCTGATCGCCACCGGCCACTATGCACGGGTGCGCGAAGTGGCTTCCGGTCCGAATGCCGGCCGCTTCGAATTGCTCAAGGCGCTCGACGCCAGCAAGGACCAGAGCTACTTCCTGCATCGGCTCAACCAGGCGCAGCTGTCGAAAACCCTCTTTCCTCTGGGCGAAATCCCGAAGACCGAGGTGCGCAAGATCGCCGAGCGCATCGGCCTGCCGAATGCGAAGAAAAAGGATTCCACCGGTATCTGCTTCATCGGCGAACGCCCTTTCCGGGATTTCCTGAACCGTTACCTCTCCTACAAGCCGGGCCCGATGAAAACACCGGACGGCACCACGGTCGGCACGCATGTCGGCCTGAGTTTCTACACGCTTGGCCAGCGCAAGGGTATCGGCCTGGGCGGCATCAAGTCGTATCAGAACGCGGAAGGCAGCAGCGACGCCTGGTACGTTGCGCGTAAGGACGTCGAAAACAATACGCTGTACGTGGTGCAGGGACACGATCATCCCTGGCTGCTGTCGTCCTCGCTCACTGCCAACCAGCTGAGCTGGGTCGCCGGCGAACCGCCGCCCGCCGGGCGACTGCATGCGAAAACCCGCTACCGCCAGGCGGACGTCGCCTGCGACGCCGCCGAAATCCACGATAACCTGTCATTGCACTTTCCCGAACCGCAGTGGGCAGTTACTCCCGGGCAATCCGCGGTGCTGTATGACGGCGATGTGTGCCTCGGCGGCGGCATCATCCATCACGCCGCGGCATAGGCCCTCCCTTCCCGGCAGCCTCCCGCTGCCGTTCTGAATCCGCGTGGTTACCGATCCATCCAGCGTAATGCTTGACCGCCGCGTGCATGCACGGGATCGGGTTGATGCCTCGCCGCGACGGCCGTGATCCGTTCGCGTCCGCCCGCCCCTTTCCCAGCCGCAGCTTTAGCACCACTTTTCCATAAGGCACGCAGCGAACCACATCGCTGGAGCGGCGTTGTTTTAACTTTCATTTGATTCCTCTCTACACAAAACCCTTGCAAACCGAATCAATATAATTAATAATCTAAATACGAACTATTCGCATTTACAAAAATCCTCGAGAAAGTCTGACATGGCAGAAGAATCGCGGGAAAAACACCTGCCCGTCGGCAAATTGGACACAGGTTCGGATTTGCCGGCATCCGTCGTACGCATCAAAAGCGAGGACTTGTTTCGCCAGATGCGTGAAGTCGAAATTGAGCACCATGGCAGGATCTATCGCCTGCGGCTCACCCAGTTGAACAAGCTGATCCTGACTGCATAGTGGCCTGGAAGTCATGAAGGCACTACGCGATCCTGCCGCCCCCAACCACCCCGGCCAGCCAACCGCGAAGAGTATGTGCGGTAGCCAGCAGAACACCTGACGAAGGAGTATTTGATGGCTATCGAAACGATGAACCCCGTTCTGCTTGAGCCGAACAACGCCCCGGCGCAACCGGAACTGCTGATTTCCGCCGTTCTGCACCTGATGTCCCACTACACCGCCAACCTGCATGAAACAAGCGAGTGCACCAAGCTCGCGGCAGTGATCGAACGCCATTTCAAGGCCTTGGCCGACCTGCCCGATTTGGCACCGGTGTTGCGGGCCACCTGCCACCAGCTGGCTGACCAGTGGGCTTCCGTGGTCGAGCGCAGCATGCCGCGGCCACAGCGCATGGCGTTTTTTTCAAGGCTCGCGGTCGGGACAAGGCCGGTCTGAAGCACGAACAACGATTTCTCCGGCACCGTGCATGCGGTGCCGGAGAAACAAAGCAGTGACGTTTTATTTACCGAACATCATCAACAGGAAAGCAAGGTATTGGCATGATCGTCTGCATCTGCAACAACATCTCCGATCGAACAATCCGCCAGGCAGTCGATGCAGGCATGACCAGCATGCCGCAGATCCGTGAACACCTTGGCCTCGGCACCTGCTGCGGCAAATGCCATCCCCATGCCAAGGAGGTGCTGCGCAAGTGCGTGAGCGAGGCACGGCAGCTCGAATCCCAACCCATGATCTTCCATCCGATGGCTGCCTGAGAATCGCATGAACACCGCGTTCCTGCCGGCCGGCAGCGCATACTCGCAACCACGCTTATCGCTCAATCGGGTTGGCCCGCTGGGCGCGATCATTCTCGCCCATGCAGGCCTGCTGTACATCCTGCAAGCACCTTCGAAACCGCAGCCGAGTCCATCGGCCCCCAGGGAGATCATGGCAACGTTCATCACGCCGGCTCCTGCCCCTGCGCCGGCCCTGCCGCCCGAGCCCGTGCCTAAGCCGGTTGCCGAACAGCCGCGTCCCGTTCCGCCTGAACCGGTGAAGCCGCAACCGGCGCCGAAGAAGGTGAAGCGCATACCCAAGAAAACGGAAACACCGACCAGGGTGCCGGCAGCCGTCGAGGAGCCCGTACCTTCCACGCAGACAGCAGCCGCGCCGCCGGAACCGGCACCACCCGCTGCCGCGGCACCTTCAGCGCCGATGCCGGCGGCCCCTGCTCCCACACCGGTGCCTGCCCAGCCGAGAACAGTAACGTCCGGCATCCAGTACCTGCAGGCGCCGCAGCCCGAATATCCGCCGCTGGCCAAACGCATGGGCGAGGAAGGCAAGGCGATATTGCGCGTGCTGGTCAACGACAAGGGCCGGCCGGAAAAGATCGAACTGCAGAAATCCACCGGTTCCGCCCTCCTCGACGAAGCGGCTCGGCAGGCAGTGGCCCGGGCGTTATTCAAGCCCTTCATGGAAGACGGCAAGCCGGTGGCGGCCTACGCCATCGTGCCAATCAATTTTCAAATAGCAAGTTAAGGAAACAACATGGAACACAGCCCGTACGGACTGGAAAGCTTATGGATGCAGGGCGATTGGGTCACCAAGGGCGTGGCCATCATGCTGCTGGTCATGTCGATCGCATCCTGGTATGTCATCGTGACTAAGGCACTGCAGCTTTGGCGCTACCGTCGTGCAGGACAGGCCGCCGGACATGCATTCTGGGATACGACCAGCCTTCCCGAAGGACTGGCCACTCTCGGCAAGAACAACCCGTTCGCCGACGTCGCGCAGGCGGGCGTCGGCGCGATGCGCCATCACACCGCGCACAAGGGGCATTTGCACGATCAATTGTCGGTCAGCGACTGGATCACGCTGTCGTTGCGGCAGGCGATCGATGAAGCGTCGGCCGAGCTGCAGTCCGGCATGGCCGTGCTGGCATCGGTGGCGTCGAGCGCGCCGTTTGTCGGCCTGTTCGGCACCGTATGGGGTATTTACCATGCACTCGTCGCCATCGGCACTTCCGGCCAGGCCGGCATCGAAAAAGTTGCCGGTCCGGTGGGTGAAGCGCTCATCATGACCGCGCTCGGGCTTGCCGTGGCGATCCCCGCTGCATTCGGCTACAACGCACTGGTGCGCGGCAATAAATCGCTGCTCGCGCGTGTCAACAAGTTCGGTTTCGACTTGCATGCATTGTTCGTTACCGGCGCCCGCGCCGAGCAGAGCAGCGATGCCGATGCCGCGACTGGCGCCAAATTGTTTGCGATCCGGGGTGCATGATGGCGATGGGTTCCTTGTCGGATTCCGAAGACGACTTCAATCCGGAAATCAATACGACGCCTCTGGTCGACGTCATGCTGGTGCTGCTGATCATCTTCATCATCACGATCCCGGTGATGAATCACGGCGTGAAGATCGATCTGCCGCGTGCAAGCAGCCAGCCCAACGACATCAAGCCGGATAACATCAATCTGGCGATCGACGCCGAAGGCAAGCTGTTCTGGAATACCGAAGTGGTGGATCTGGCGCAGTTGCAGACACGCATCGAGGAAGCGGCAAAGAAATCGCCGCAGCCTGAGCTGCACCTTCGCGCAGAGCGTACGACGCAATATGAAAAAGTGGCGCAGGTCATGGCGGCCGCGCAGGCCGGCGGCCTGGAGAAAATCGGCTTCGTGACCGACCCCGAGAAAAAATAACGGCATGGACCAGACCATGTCACTCGACCGTCGCCTGGACGTGCAGATGGCACTGGCTGTCGTACTGCAATCGATGAGCCATTCCGCCGTGGAAGGATTGACCTTGCGACGGACGCAGGCCGTCGTCGAGCATTTGCGCGCGCTGGCAACGTCACCCATCGTTTCGAGTGAATTGCGCGACACCTGCAGAGAGCTCGGCAAGGTCTGGCAATCGATTGACGTGGTTTGAGGCGGCACATCAGGAAATACATTGCGATCATCTTGCTGCCGGGAAAACCGCTGTTCTGAAAGCAACGCCGGCAGTCCTATCGTGACGAATCCTTGCCCTTTCATGCGGGCTGCGGCGTGACCGCATCTCGCAGGTCACCGTCGGGTTTGGCGGAACGATTCCATCGCATGACGTGTTGATTGCGGTATCATCCTGACCATACCAAGCCGCAGAATTCCGCCGGCACATCTTCCCCATTCCGCAAAGAGGTTTCCATGAAGGGCGATCCTACCGTCATCAAGTTCCTGAACACCCAGTTGACCAACGAACTCACCGCCATCAACCAGTACTTCCTGCATGCACGCATGTACCGGCACTGGGGATTTGAACGACTGGGCAAAAAGGAATACGACGAATCCATCGGCGAAATGAAGCATGCCGACAAGTTGATCAACCGCATCCTGATGCTGGATGGATTGCCTAATTTGCAGGCATTGAACAAGCTGATGATCGGCGAGGCGACGCCCGAAATGCTGCAGGCGGACCTCGACCTGGAACGCGCCTCGCAGCAAACCGTGAAGGATGGCATTGCCGCCTGCGAAGCGGCCGGAGACTATGTGTCGCGCGAACTGTTGCGCGAGATCCTGGAAGACACGGAAGAGCATATCGAATGGCTTGAAACCCAACTCGACCTGATCACCAAGATCGGGCTGCAGAATTACCTGCAATCCCAGATGGACGAATAATTTCCATATTGCACCCCCGCCTCCCGCCAGCAGGCACCGGAACAAGAGGAAACAAATAAAAATGCCGTCAGACAAATCGGTCTGACGGCATTTTCACATGATGGGTTAAAGCGAGAGCCCTTCTGCGGCCTAGCTATCCGGGAACCGTGTCCTTGAACGAAGGCCGTTCCGACAGCTTGTCGAACAGCTTGGCGAGATTCGGATAGTCGGTGCACCAATCGATTTCCGGGAAGCGGAACGATAGCCAACCCAACGCGCAACCGACCGCCACATCGGCCAGCGTATAGTGATTTCCGGTGCAGAAGGGCGTGTCCTTCAAACCGCTCGACATCGCTTTCAGGCCGGCATGCACCTTATCCATCTGCCGCTTGATCCAGTCTTCGCTCTGCTGCGATTCGCTGCGCTTGGTCTTTTCCAGGCGCACCAGGATGGCTGCATCCAGTACGCCATCGGCAAGCGCCTCCCAGCATTTGACTTCGGCCCGTTCACGGCCGTTGGGGGGAATCAGTTTTCCCACCGGGGTCAGGGTATCGAGGTATTCGACAATGACGCGTGAATCGAACATCGCGCCACTGTCTTCCATGATCAGGCAGGGCACTTTGCCGAGCGGATTGGAAAGGTGAATCTTGGTGTCGGATGCCCATACATCTTCCAACACGAGCTCATAATCGAGCTTCTTTTCCGCCATGACAACGCGGACTTTTCGTACATACGGGCTGGCGATGGAACCGATGAGTTTCATAGATGGACAGGGTATGGATTGGTGGCGATTATAGCATTGAGGCAGCGCACATTTTCGGCCCTGCATCGATTCCGGCACGGATTGTGTACCCGATTTTCCACGAAATCACGGGTGGTAAAATGCCGGATTGCGCCTGTTCCGCAGCTGGTGCCGTGCGAACACATGCCCCGGTTTCCCTCAATTTTTATCGCATCCCGCCACTTTTCATCAACGATCATGCCGCTTTCCTCTCTTTCCGCCCTTTCCCCGCTCGACGGCCGCTACGCAGGCAAAACCGACAATCTGCGACCACTCCTTTCCGAATCCGGTTTCATGCATCATCGCGTGAAAGTGGAAATCGCCTGGCTGCAGGCATTGTCGGAAGCGGGCTTTTCGGAGATCAAGCCGTTTTCGGCGAATGCCAGGTCCCTGCTCGATCGCCTCGCCGCGGACTTCACCGAAGCCGATGCACAACGCATCAAGGACATCGAAGCGGTGACCAATCATGACGTGAAAGCTGTCGAATACTGGCTGAAGGAAAAAGTGAAGGACGTGCCGGAACTGGTCGCGGCATCCGAGTTCATTCACTTCGCCTGCACCTCGGAGGATATCAACAACACCTCCCACGGCATGATGCTGAAGGCGGCGCGCAACGATGTGCTGCTGCCGTCGCTGCAGGCGGTCATCGCCAAGCTGACCGAGCTTGCGCATGCCAATGCCGAGTTGCCGATGCTGTCCCGCACTCACGGGCAGCCGGCCAGCCCGACCACGCTCGGCAAGGAAATCGCGAATGTGGTGGCACGCCTCAAGCGCGCCGAACAGCGGATCGCGCAGGTGGAAATCCTCGGCAAGATGAACGGCGCCGTCGGCAATTACAATGCGCATCTGTCAGCCTATCCTTCGTTCGACTGGGAGGGCTTCTCGAAGAACGTGATCGAGCAGCGACTGGGATTGACCTTCAATCCCTACACCATCCAGATCGAGCCACACGACTACATGGCGGAACTGTTCGACGCGGTGGCCCGCACCAATACCATCCTGCTCGACCTGAACCGGGATATCTGGGGTTATATCTCCCTCGGCTATTTCAAGCAGCGCACCAAGGCCGGCGAGATCGGATCCTCGACCATGCCGCACAAGGTCAATCCGATCGATTTCGAGAATTCGGAAGGCAATCTGGGTTTGGCCAACGCGCTCCTGAAGCATTTATCTGAGAAGCTGCCGGTATCACGCTGGCAGCGCGACCTGACGGATTCGACGGTGCTGCGCAATATCGGCGTCGCATTCGGCTATGCCGTGCTTGCCTACGACAGCTGCCTGCGCGGCCTGAACAAGCTGGAAGTCAACCCGGCGCGCCTCGCGGAGGACCTGGACGCGACCTGGGAAGTGCTGGCGGAACCGGTGCAAACGGTGATGCGCCGTTACGGCATCGAGAACCCATACGAACAGTTGAAGGAACTCACGCGCGGCAAGGGAATTTCCCGCGAAGCGCTGCGCGACTTCATCAATGGCCTCGCCATTCCGGATGAAGCAAAAGCACATCTGCTCGCAATGACACCCGCCAACTACATCGGCCATGCGGCGAAACTGGCGCAGGCTGTGTAGCCATTGATGCCGGTACGACGGCCTGTCGCATCAACATCGCCACACCTTTCCGGGCAAGGCACGAACCGCCGATCTCGTGCGGTTTTGGCCATGCCCGGAACCTGAAACGCTTGCAACCGCGTCGCGATCCGGGCTTTCTTCATCCTTTTACTCCCGCACCGCAACCGCTTGTCGGGCTGCCGACAGCGAATCCGGCTTTTTGCTATATTAGTCCTAGTTTGAACTAATTGACTCCGGCATGCCGCATCATGATGCAATCGATGCATCAGTGCGCGGGACGCGGTGCAAGGAAGGATGAAAGCCGATGAGTACTGCCGTTATGCCCGCCAGGATGGACACGCGCCGCTACACCAAAGTGGCGATTTTCTCTCATTGGCTGGTCGCCCTGCTGATCGTCTCCGCGTTTGCCCTTGGGGTGACCATGGTCGATATCCCCGGTATCACACCGACCAAGCTGAAATATTTTTCATGGCACAAATGGCTGGGCGTCACGGTGCTGACGCTCGCCTGCCTGCGACTCCTGTGGCGCCTGACACATGCGGCACCGGCGTATCCCGACAACATGCCCGTCTGGCAGCAAGGCGCGGCGCATAGCCTGCACGGCTTGCTGTATGTGCTGATGTTCGCCGTACCGCTGTCCGGCTATTTCTACAGTCTTGCGGCGGGCGTCCCGGTGGTGTATCTCGGCATCGTTCCGCTGCCGGTTCTGATCGCGCCCGATCCCGAGCTGAAGGCACTGCTCAAGGAAGTTCACTACTGGCTCAACGTCGTACTGCTTGGCAGCGTCCTCCTTCACCTGGCCGCCGCGCTCAAGCATCAATTCATCGATCGGGACGGCATTTTCAAGCGCATGCTGCCCTGACGGCTTTCCATGAAAGGATTTTCAATGCTTCAACACCTATCCCTGCGCCGAAGTGCGGCGATCCTCGCCATGATGCTGGCCCTTCCGGCTGCCGCAGTCATGCTCAAGACCGATCCGGCGAAGAGCAATGTCGCCGCCGTCTTCAAGCAGATGAACGTCCCGGTGGAGGCGAAGTTCAAGAAGTTCACGGCGCAGATCGACTTCGATGCCGCGAAGCCGGAAGCATCGAAGGCGAGCATCGAGATCGATACAACCAGCCTCGACCTCGGCGATCCGGAATACAACAAGGAAGTACAGAAAAAGGAATGGTTCAATACCGCGCAGTACCCGAAGGCGACCTTTGTGTCCAGCACACTCAAGCCCGGCGCCGCCGGGAAATTCGATGTCGCGGGAAGATTGACCATCAAGGGCAAAACCGCCGATGTCAGCTTTCCGCTGACCGTGAAAAAAGAGGGAAATGCCCAGGTATTCGAGGGCAGCCTGCCGATCAAGCGATTGACCTACAACATCGGCGAGGGCGAATGGAAGGACACCAGCATGGTGGCAGATGAAGTCCTGATCAAGTTTCGTGTCGTCGCATCACAATAAAAGCATCAGCATCAACGTTCAAAACGCCGTATCCATCTTTCATCCGGAGAAATCAACATGCAATTGAAACGCCTTATCGCCATTCTTCTCGCCGCAGGCGCCACCTCGGCATTCGCGCAGACCTACAACATCGAGCCGAACCACACCTATCCGAGCTTCGAGGCTGATCACCTGGGCATCTCGGTATGGCGCGGCAAGTTCACCAAGACCAGCGGCACGATCATGCTCGACCGCGCGGCAAAGACCGGCACCATGGACATTGCGATTGATGCCAACTCGATCGACTTCGGCCATCTGAAGATGAACGATCATGCGAAGTCGAAGGATATGTTCAACGTCGAACAATTCCCGACGATTACCTACAAGGGCAAGTCAATCAAGTTCAACGGCGATCAACCGGTTGCGGTCGAAGGCGATCTGACCATGCTCGGCGTGACCAAGCCGGTGACGCTGACGATCAACAAATTCAAGTGCATCGAGCATCCGATGCTCAAGCGCGAAGTATGCGGCGCGGATGCGTCCGGCGAGTTCAAGCGTACCGATTTCGGCTTGAATTACGGTACGCCGCGTTTTGCACCTGAAGTGAAGCTCGCGATTCAGGTCGAGGCACTCAAGGCCGACTGACCACGATCAGCAATCTGGCCGGCATGGCGTTGCCGGCCTTCCCTTTTCCCCTTCCCTCCAGTGACATGAAAGAACGATATCTACGCAGCATCCGGCTTCTGGCGGAGTGTTACCAGGCGTTCGAGCACATATCGGGTTCCCATGTCCGCTCCCTGAACCTGACGCCGGCGCAGTTCGACATCATCGCCACGCTGGGCAATACGGAAGGCATGTCGTTCAAGGAATTGGGCGAGAAAACCCTGATTACCAAGGGAACCCTGACCGGCGTCGTCGACCGCCTGGAAGACAAGGCACTAGTGAAACGGGTGACGCGGTCGGAGGACAGGCGCAGCACTATTGTCCGCCTGACGGCGAAGGGCGTGCGCGAATTCGAGCGGGTGTTCGCACCGCATGTCCAGTTCTGCAAAAAGTCGTTTTCCGCCTACGGGGAAGCGGACTACGCATCGCTTGAAAGAGAATTGACCAAGCTGAAGATGCATTTGCAGGCAGGCATCGCGGCGGACGACAACTGACAATCCGCAGTGCATCTTCCATCCATAAAAAAAGCCAGTCCGCAGACTGGCTTTTTTTGATCTGCGGCGTCAGACCACGGCGCCGTCGGTTTCGTCCTTTTCTTTCACCGGCTTGATCAGGTCCTCGCGCTTGACGCCCAGCCACATCGCAACGGCTGCGGCAACGAACACCGACGAATAGATGCCGAACAGGATGCCGATGGTCAGCGCAATCGCGAAGTAATGTAGCGTCGCGCCGCCGAACAGCAGCATGGACAACACCATGGCTTCGGTCGAACCGTGCGTGATGATGGTACGGGAAATCGTGCTGGTGATCGCATGGTTCATCACATCGGCGGTCGACATCCTGCCGTTGCGGCGGTCGAGGAAGGTTTCGCGCACCCGGTCGAACACCACCACCGATTCATTGACCGAATAGCCAAGCACCGCCAGGATCGCGGCCAATACGGTCAGTGAAAACTCCCACTGGAAGAAGGCGAAGAAGCCGAGGATGATCACCACATCGTGCAAGTTCGCGATGATCGCGGCAACGGCGAATTTCCATTCGAAGCGGAACGCCAGGTAAATCATGATTCCGATCACCACCATGGCCAGCGCCAGCAGGCCGTCCTGCGCGAGCTCGTCGCCGACCTGCGGTCCGACGAATTCGACCCGCTGCAACTGCACCCCCGCGTCCTGGCTCTTCAGTGCGCCCAGCACTTTCTCGCTCTGCTGGCTGGCGTCGACACCTTTTTGCGCCGGCAGGCGGATCATCACGTCCTGCGCCGTACCGAAGCTCTGCACCTGGAATTCGGCGTATCCCAGCCCTTCAATGGTCTTGCGAACCTTTTCGAGGTCGGCGGGCTGCTGGTACGTCACTTCAACGACCGTGCCGCCGGTGAATTCGATGGACAGGTGCAGGCCCTTATAAAACAGGAAAAATACCGCTGCCACGAAGGTCAGCGCCGAAATCACATTGAATATCAATGCGTGGCGCATGAACGGTATATCTTTTTTAATGCGGAAAAACTCCATGCTCAATCCTTTGTATGTTGCCTCTCCTCGACAGGAGAGGAACAGTTATGTCGTCAATCAGGTCTGTCCCGGCTTCCAGATCTGGCCGATGGATATGCTTGCCAGCTTCTTCTTGCGGCCATACCAGAGATTCGCAATGCCGCGGGAAACGAACACGGCGGAGAAAATCGAGGTGAGGATGCCGAGGCAATGCACGACGGCGAAGCCGCGAATCGCGCCAGAACCGAAGATCAGCAGGGCAAGGCCGGCGATCATGGTGGTGACGTTGGAATCGAGAATGGTTGCCCAGGCGCGGTCAAAGCCGGCTGCGATCGCTGCCTGGGGCGAATTGCCAGCCCGCAGCTCTTCCCGTATTCGTTCGTTGATCAGCACGTTCGCATCGATCGCCATGCCAAGCGTGAAGGCGATCGCCGCCATGCCGGGCAAGGTCAGCGTGGCCTGCAGCGTCGACAGCACCGCGATCAGCAGCAGCAGGTTGACCGCGAGGGCGAACACGCTGAAGAAGCCGAACAGGTGGTAGTAGATGACCATGAATACCGCGATGGCGGCAAAGCCGTAGAGCGTCGAATTGAAGCCTTTCTGGATGTTGTCGGCACCGAGCTGCGGGCCGATAGTGCGCTCTTCGATGATTTCCATCGGCGCGGCCAGCGATCCCGCGCGCAGCAGCAGCGCGAGGTCGTTGGCGGCTTCCGAGGACCCCATGCCGGTGATCTGGAAGCGCGATCCCAGTTCGTCCCGGATGGTGGCGACCGTCAGCACCTCGCCCTTGTTCTTCTCGAACAGCACGATCGCCATCAGCTTGCCGATCTTGCTTCGGGTGGCTTCCCGCATGCGGCGTCCGCCGTCGCCGTTCAGGTCGATGCTGACCGATGGCTGCTGGTTCTGGTCGAAGCTGGCGGAAGCGCTGGAGATGTAATCGCCGGTGATGATCGGGTCCTTGTACAGCACGACCGGCGCGCCCTTGCCGACCTTGAACAGCTCGGAGCCAAACGGCACCGCGGCTGTTTCTTCGGTGCCGCGCGCCACCGATTCGTCGACCATGCGCACTTCCAGCGTGGCGGTGCGCCCGATGATGTCCTTGGCGCGCGACACATCCTGCACGCCCGGCAACTGGACGACGATGCGGTCGGCCCCCTGGCGCTGGATGATCGGCTCGGCGACGCCGAGTTCGTTCACGCGCTTGGACAAGGTGCTGATGTTCTGCTGCACCGCTTCTTCGGTGGTGCGCTTGAGGGCATCCGGATTGAAGGTGGCAACCAGTTTCAGGTCGGCGCCCTCGGCCGCATCCTGCAGTTGCAGTTCCCCCATCTGCGAGGCCAGCACCTTGCGGGCGGCGTCACGGGTGGCAGCATCGCGGAAGCGGATTTCGATCGCATCGCCGTTGCGGCTGATGCCGGCATGCCGGACATTCTCTTCACGCAATTGGGACCGGACGCTGGCTTGCAGGCCCTGCATGCGCTTGTTGGCGACCGCCCTGGTGTCGACCTGCATCAGGAAGTGCACACCGCCGCGCAGGTCGAGGCCGAGATACATCGGGAAGGCATGCAGGCTTTGCAGCCATTGCGGCGTGTTCGGCACCAGGTTGAAGGCGACGGTGTAGGTCGGATCGGCTGCGTCCGGGTTGAGCTCTTTTTCCAGCAGGGCCTTGGCCTTGAACTGCTCATCGGTGCTTGCAAAACGCGCACGTACCGAGCCCTGGGTGCCGGCGGCTTCGTAATACACGCTTTCAGGCTTGATGCCGGCCTTCGACAGGATCGACTCGACCTGCGACATGGTGGAATTGTCCACCTTCACGGTCGCCTTGGCGCTGCTGATTTGTACCGCCGGCGATTCGCCGAAGAAGTTGGGCACCGTATAGAGCACGCCGAACAGCAGCGCGATAACGATGATGATGTATTTCCAGAGGGGATAGCGGTTCATAGTGATTCAGCGTTCAGTGCGGCATCAAGGTATGCAAATGGATTGCAGCTTTGATATTGAGCAGGCAGGCGGACTGGTATTACAGCGCCTTGATTGTGCCTTTTGGCAACAGGGTTGCGACGGCGATTTTCTGGATCACGACTTCGGTGCCGTTGGCGATTTCCAATGTGACATAGGCGTCGGTGACCTTGGTGACCCGGCCGAGTATGCCGCCCGCGGTAACGACTTCGTCGCCCTTTGCCAGCGCATCCATCATGGCCTTCTGTTCTTTCTGACGCTTCATCTGCGGACGGATCATCAGGAAATACAGCACCACGAACATCAGGACGATGGGCAGGAAACTCATCAGGCTGCCTTCCGCTCCGGCGGCGGATTGTGCATAGGCGTTGGATATGAACACGTTTGACTCCAGATCGTTGATTTAAATAACCCGTCATTCTACATCGGGACATCCGTTTCTTTACCACTACTCCCTTTCCCCCGGGCAGTCAGGCACCCCGGCTGCGGTCTGTCCGGAATTGCAACACGAATGCCTGAAAACGCCCCGCTTCGATCGCCTCCCGCATCTGCCGCATCAGGTCGAGGTAGTAATGCAGGTTGTGAATGGTATTGAGGCGGGCTCCCAATATCTCGCCGGCGCGATGCAGATGATAGAGATAGGCTCGTGAAAAATTGCGGCATGCATAACAACCGCAGGTCTCGTCCAGCGGTTTTTCCTCATCTTTATAGCGGGAATTCTTGATCTTGATATCGCCAAACCGGGTGAACAGCCAGCCGTTGCGGGCATTCCGCGTCGGCATGACGCAATCGAACATGTCGATCCCGGTCGCGACGCCGGCGACCAGGTCCTCCGGCGTGCCCACGCCCATCAGGTAATGCGGCTTGTCGGCGGGCAGCCTTGGGCCGACATGTTCCAGCACGCGCATCATGTCTTCCTTCGGCTCGCCGACCGAGAGGCCGCCAATGGCGATGCCGTCAAAGCCGACTTCCTGCAGGCCGGCGAGCGACTCGTCGCGCAGCCGCTCGAACATGCCGCCCTGCACGATGCCGAACAGCGCATTCGGGTTTTCTTCTCTGTCGAATTCATTACGCGAGCGCTTCGCCCAGCGCAGCGACATCCGCATCGACCGCGCCGCCTCCTCTTCGGTCGCCGGCCTGCCGTCGATCTCATAGGGCGTGCATTCGTCGAACTGCATCACGATGTCGGAATTGAGTACGCGCTGGATCTGCATCGAGATCTCCGGCGACAGGAACAGTTTATCGCCATTGATCGGGGAGGCGAATTTCACGCCTTCCTCGGTGATCTTGCGCATCGCGCCCAGCGAAAACACCTGGAAGCCGCCGGAATCGGTGAGGATGGGCTTGTCCCAGCCCATGAATTTGTGCAGTCCGCCGAACTTCGCCATCACGTCCAGGCCGGGACGCAGCCATAGGTGAAAGGTATTGCCGAGAATGATCTGGGCGTTGATCTCGTTCAGCTCGAGCGGTGACATGGCCTTGACCGTACCGTAGGTACCGACCGGCATGAAGATCGGCGTTTCGATCACGCCGTGGTTGAGGGTCAGGCGGCCTCGACGAGCATGGCCGTCGGTTTTGAGAAGTGTGTAATTTAGCATCGGTGGTTCATTGCGGGACGGCGCCGGGCGTTTCGGCATGCCGTTCTGAATAGGTTAACAGCATGGCATCGCCATAGCTGAAGAATCGGTAATGGTTTGCTATCGCATGCGCATAGGCGGCGCGGATCTGCCGGTAGCCGGCAAACGCCGATACCAGCATCAGCAAGGTGGATTTCGGCAGATGGAAATTGGTGATCAGCCGCGTCACCGTCCTGAATTGATATCCCGGCGTGATAAAGAGCGCAGTGTCGGCGCTGCCCGGCTGGAGGGCGCCCGATTGCGATGCCGATTCCAATGCCCGCAAGCTGGTGGTGCCCACCGCGATCACGTTGCCGCCCGCAGCCTTGACTTCGCGAACGGCATCGGCCGTCGCCTGCGGAATGGTGTACCACTCGCTATGCATCTTGTGTTCCGCGAGATTCTCGGTGCGCACCGGCTGGAAGGTACCGGCGCCGACATGCAGCGTCACGAAAGCGATCCGCGCGCCCTTGTCTCGCAGCCGGTCCAGCAGCGGCTGGTCGAAATGCAAACCCGCAGTGGGGGCGGCGACCGCGCCGGGCTGGCTGGCATAGACCGTTTGATAACGCTGTTCGTCGAAGGCGTCGGCGGCATGATCGATATATGGCGGCAGCGGCAGCCGGCCATGCTGTTCGATCAGGTCGAATACGTCGGCGGGAAAGCGCAGGGTGTAGAACTCGCCTGCGCGCTCGCCTACCTCGACGTCGAATGCATCCGCCAGCCGCATGGTGCTGCCGGGCGGCGGCGATTTGGATGCCCGGACCTGTGCATGGACGGTACGCTGGTCCAGCACCCGTTCAACCAGCACCTCGACCTTGCCGCCGCTGGCCTTGACGCCGAAGAATCGCGCTTTCAGCACCCGGGTATCGTTGAATACCAGCAGGTCGCCGGGCGCCACCAGGTCGACGATATCGGTGAACGCACGGTCGTGCAGCGCATCGCCGTCAACGTGCAGCAGACGCGATGCGCTGCGCTCGGCGAGCGGGG
>NZ_DAIUCO010000072.1:0-20359 GCF_036846085.1 Noviherbaspirillum sp.
CCTTGAATTCCTCGTAGATCACGTCGTCCATGCGGCTGCCGGTTTCGATCAGCGCGGTGGCGATGATGGTCAGCGATCCGCCTTCTTCGACGTTGCGTGCCGCGCCGAAGAATCGCTTCGGCCGCTGCAGTGCGTTAGCGTCGACACCGCCGGTCAGCACCTTGCCGGATGCCGGGATGACGGTATTGTAGGCGCGCGCCAGGCGGGTGATCGAATCAAGCAGGATGACGACGTCCCGCTTCATTTCCACGAGGCGCTTGGCTTTTTCCAGCACCATCTCCGCGACCTGCACGTGGCGGGTGGCCGGTTCATCGAAGGTCGACGCAACCACTTCGCCGCGCACCGAACGCTGCATTTCCGTCACTTCTTCCGGACGTTCGTCGATCAGCAGGACAATCAGGTTGGTATCCGGATGATTGGTCGTGATCGCGTGCGCGATGTGTTGCAGCATCACCGATTTGCCTGACTTTGGCGATGCCACCAGGAGGCCGCGCTGGCCGCGGCCGATGGGCGCGATCATGTCGATGATGCGGCCGGTGATGTTTTCCTCGCCTCGCATGTCGCGTTCGAGCGTCATGACCCGGTTTGGGTGCAGCGGCGTCAGGTTCTCAAACAGGATGCGGTGCTTCGAGGCTTCCGGCGGTTCGCCGTTGACCTTGTCCACCTTCACCAATGCAAAGTAGCGCTCGCCGTCTTTCGGGGTCCGGACTTCGCCTTCGATGGAATCGCCGGTATGCAGGTTGAAACGGCGGATCTGGGAAGGAGAAATGTAAATGTCGTCGGTGGATGCCATGTAACTGGCGTCCGGGGAGCGAAGGAAGCCGAAGCCGTCCGGCAGCACTTCCAGAGCGCCGTCGCCGAAAATCTGTTCGCCGCCTTTGGCGCGCTTTTTCAGGATCGCAAACATCAATTCCTGTTTGCGCAAGCGCGCGGCGTTGTCGATTTCGAGTCCGATGGCCATGTCCAGCAATGCGGAAACATGGAGCGCCTTGAGTTCAGATAAATGCATAGTGAGTGTCCCGTGCGGGAAAAATAGGGTGGGGGAGGGAACTGCGTGGGATAAAAAGGGTTAGTGCAAAGGATGAGCGCTTGCAGGACGGAGTGTAGCCTAGCGTTGCGCGATCCTCAACCGGGCTGGCGGCACGAGCGCGCCGCCATACCAAAGCGGTTTTCAGAAAGTTGGAAGGTGTCCATCCCGGTCCGTCGGTGGGTGCCGTACCGTTGTACGGTTCCGCTTTTCATGCCGGTCTCGACTTCCTTCATCATTCCTGAAAACCGCTTCAGGATCAGATATTGCTATCGATAAACGAGGTCAGCTGGCCTTTCGCCATGGCACCGACCTTCTGGGCGGCCGGCTCACCGTTCTTGAACAGGATCAGCGTCGGAATGCCGCGGATGCCGAACTTGGCAGGAACCGATTGGTTGGCATCCACGTCCATTTTCGCGATTTGCAGTTTCCCATCGTATTCCTTCGCGACTTCTTCCAGGATCGGAGCAATCATTTTGCAGGGGCCGCACCATTCAGCCCAGAAGTCCACGAGCACGGGTTTGTCGGATTTGAGAACGTCGGATTCGAAGGAGGCGTCGGTAATGTATTTAATGTTATCGCTCATGGTTTCCTCTACGGAAGGGAAATATCGGTCAGCACCGAAGACGGCAATTCCTGCTCGCCTTAGGGGCAACACGTCCGGTACTGCAATTGATAAATGGGAACGTCGTGCACGAATTCAAGTTCGTTGAAGACTGGGACAAGAGGTGCTACGGCAGGGAATTGGGGAAATCATAACCGATTTTCATAAAATGTGGGATGACACACCAATTTCCCATGCCGCCTCGAATAGAATGCGGGAATCGCGGCCCATGCTTGCACGGCGTCATCATGCACTGGCCGCGCTCCGACAATTCCGGGTAAATGACCATCCTGCACTGCCAAGCGCCAAACCACATAACAGATTCGCATGCTGCACCATCCTTTACTGATCCCGCCTTCCGCCGCCTTCTGGTCCATGACGGCGCGCGCATTGCTGGAACATGGGGTACTTGGTAACGATGAGCAACGCGTACCGGATTTCTCGGCGGTACGCGTCCTGGTCCCGCATTTTTCACATGCCCATTTGTTAAGGAACGCACTGGTGGCGGAATTGCCGCCGGCATTCATCCCGCCTCGCATCACGACCTTGTCGTCATGGATTTCCCAATTGCCGCCCGTTCCGGATGCCGGCAGCGCCACGTCCGACAGCGAGCGCCTGATGTCGCTCTATGCGCAGCTCCGGCAGCATGCGTGGCTGAAGAAGCTGTTTTCCGCCCGGCGCAATACCGATCTGCTGCCGCTGGCGCAAACCCTGCTGACACTGTTTGATGAACTGACCCAGGCGCTTGCCCCATCCATCCACGCCACGCCCGACGACGCCGACCAGCGGTGGGACATGGCGTTGCAGCAATTATCGGCGCCGGCACGCGATCTGTTGTCCGACGAGGCGCAGCTGGTGTGGTCATTGTGGAAGAGCCAGCTCGATGTCAACGATCCGGTAGCCGTGCGATTCACCCGCATGATGCGGCTGGCCGACACCGCCGGCGAGGCGCTGGTATGGATCAGCGCCGCCGAACCCGACCCGATGGAAAGCGCCTTCCTGGCGGCCTACGGCGAACGGCAGGCGGTCGTGGCGGTGCGCCCGGACTGGCGTGCCGCGGCGATCGATCCGCTCTATGCCACGGCCTGGCCGGAGCTGCTCGACGAGGGCAGCCAGGCCGAGGCACAAGCATCCGTGGTTGCGCCGGACGGCGTATCACTGTGTCCGGCCGGCAGCCTTGAGGAGGAAGCGCAGCGTGGCGCACAGATTGTCATCCGCTGGCTGCAGCAGGAGAAGTCGTGCATCGCCATCATCGCCCAGGACCGGGTGGTGGCGCGGCGTATCCGGGCATTGCTGGAACGGGCGGAAATCTACGTCTCGGATGAGACCGGATGGAAGCTGTCGACCACCCGCACCGCATCGGCGATCGCGGCCCTCCTTGATGTGGTGGCGACGCGTGCCGAGACCGGCACATTGCTCGATTTGCTAAAGTCGCCGTTTCTCTTTGCCGATCTTGCCGACAAGCCGGGTCGCGTCATGGCGATCGAGGCGGCGCTGCGGCGCGCCAATGTGCTCGGCGGATGGGAGGCGGCTCTGGCAGCGCTGGAAGGCAATCCGCCGGCGCAGGACTCGCTGCGGCGCATCGCCGACCAGGCCCGCTTCCTCGTCGGGCGCAAAACCTTGCGGGAATGGGTCGATGCCACGTCCCATGCATTGCATTCGCTCGGCATGTACGCGGCGCTGGCCGCCGATGCCGCCGGTGCGCAGGTGGTCGCGTTGCTGGATGCGCTGGAACAGGATTGCGACGCATCCCAGGATGACTTTTCCTTCTCGGAGTGGCGCGCATTCATTGGCCTGCAACTGGAAGCCACGCCGTTCGTGCCGGACGACATCGATCATCGGGTGGTGATGCTGCAACTGAACGGCGCGCGCCTGCGCCGTTTCGATGCCGTGCTGATGGTGGGCGCCGATGCCTCGCACCTGCCGTCGCAACTGAACGAAACCCTGTTCTTTGCGAACGGGGTACGGCGCCAGCTCGGACTGGCTACGCGGGAAATGCGGCAACGCATGCAGATGCGCGATTTCGCCGAACTGTTGACGGTCAACCCGGAAGTGGTGCTGTCCTGGCAGGCGGTGAAGGACGGCGAGCCGAACCCGGTCAGCAGCTGGGTGGAGCGGTTGCAGCTCGTGCTCGAACGTTCCGGGGCGCTTGCGATGCCGGCGCATCCTATCGAGATCGCCCCGCGCCGCCTGCGAACGCTGCCGGTGCGAATGCCGTTCCCGTCCGCGCCCCACCTGCTGCCGGCCAGATTGTCTGCCAGCGGTTACAACAGCCTGGTCGCCTGCCCATACCAGTTCTTCGCAACCCGCATGCTTGGTCTCAGCCGCATGGACGAGCTGTCGGACATGCCGGAAAAGCGTGATTACGGCGATTGGCTGCACAAGATCCTGACCGTGTACCACGAAACCGTGCGCGACACGAAAGTACCGCAATCGGCGCGCCTCGAACTGCTGCAGGACATATCGAAGCAGGTGTTCGACACCGCGCTGGCCCGCAGTGCCGCCGCTCTCGGCTATTACGCGCGCTGGCAGAAAGTCATGCCGGCTTACCTGGAATGGGCGAACCAGCGCGAGGCCGACGGCTGGCAATTCGTCGCGGGTGAGCAGTGGTTCGAGAAGAATCTGCATTGGGAGGGCGGCAAAATTACGCTCCACGGCCGCATCGACAGGATCGACCACAACGAGGCTGGCGAGCGTGCGGTGCTCGATTACAAGACAAAGAATGTGCAGGCATTGCGCGACAAGCTGAAGGAGGGCGAGGATCATCAACTCGCTTTCTACGGCATGCTGTCCGATGTGCCGCCGGCCTACGGACATTATGTCGCGCTGGAGGCGACCAAGGACAAGACCGGCGCGGCCGAGGCACAGCAATTCCTCGAATGGCAGCGCGCGCTGGAAGAGAGGCTGGTGGGAGCGCTGCGCGCAATCGCCGCCGGCTCGCCCCTGCATCCCAATGGCATCAACCGCGTCTGCGAGTACTGCGATGTGCGCGGATTGTGCCGCAAGGGAGTGTGGTGATGAGTCTCCGCCAGGCGGCACCGCGCGCTTATGAAATGAATGGCGAGGCGGTCAGCGCCGACCAATTCACCCGTATCGCCTGCGACCCTCGACGGTCGGTGGTGGTCGAGGCCTGTGCCGGCAGCGGCAAGACCTGGCTGCTGGTGGGGCGCATGTTGCGGCTCCTGCTGGCCGGCGCCGAACCTGCTGAACTGCTGGCCATCACCTTCACCCGCAAGGCCGCGCAGGAGATGCGCGATCGGTTGATCCAGTTGCTACGCGACCTCGCATTGCAACCCGACGTGCAGGTACGGCAATTGCTCCTGGAGCGTGGCGTGCCGGAGCAGGATCTGCCGCAGCTTTTCCCGGTGGCGAGGGGGCTGTATGAGCGCGTGCTCGCCAGTCCGCAAACCCTATCGATCGACACCTTTCATAGCTGGTTCGCACGGCTGATCCAGATCGCGCCCCTCAGTTCCGGCGTGCCGCACGGTTACGTCCTGACCGAAGCCACGGGCGAGTTGCTGATGGATGCGTATGGCAGGCTGATGCAATCGCTGAATGACGACAGCCATGCCGAAGCCCGCGAAGCGTTGCTGATGTTGTACGAACTGGTCGGCGACTGGAATGCCGGCCGGCTGCTGGATGCATTCGTCGAAAAGCGCGCCGAATGGTGGGCGTCCACTCATCGCGTGCCGGATGCGCCGGCCAGCGTGCCGCTGCAATGGCTGCAGGAACTTTGCGGCGAGGACGCGGAATGCGACGCGCGCCTCGGCTTATGGGAGGACGGAACCCTCTGTGGCCGATTGCACAATGTGGCCTGGCTGCTCGGCCAGGGAGCCAAGCGCAACCAGGAACGCGCCACCGCGATCGAAAGCGCCCTTACCGCAGGCGCCAGCCTGGAAGGTTTCGCGCACCTCCTGACGCAGTTTTTCGATGACAAGGGCAGCGTGCGCGGCAACGATCACCGGCGCGGAAAGCTGCTCGCCGCACTGGAGCAGAATCTCGGGCCCGGCGGCGCCGACAGTTTCGAGCAGGAATTTGCCGCCATCGGCGAAGCCTTGCAGGCGCTGCACCGCCGCAGCGGCGAACAGAAGGTAATCGCACTCAACTCCGCGTTGTTCACCGTCGGCGCCGCATTCCTGGAGCGCTATCAGTCCATCAAGGCCGAGCAACGGGTATTCGATTTCGGCGACCTGGAGTGGCATGCGTATCGCCTGCTGACCAACGAAGACCATGCCGCATATCTGCAAAGCCGGCTGGATTCGCGCTACAAGCACATCCTGCTGGACGAGTTCCAGGACACCAATCCGCTGCAATGGAGCATCGTGCGCGCCTGGCTTAATGCCTATGGCGAGGATGCGCAGCAACCGAGCGTCTTCATCGTCGGCGACCCGAAGCAATCGATCTACCGTTTCCGGCGCGCGGAACCCCGGGTGTTCACCGCCGCCCGCGACATGCTGGGGGCGCAAGGTGCCGCCATCCTGCGTACCAACCAGACACGGCGCAATGCGCAGGCGATTGTCGAAGCGCTGAATGCAAGCTTCATCGGTAATCCGATCTTTGCCGCGCAAACCACATTGGGCGCCGAAGGCGGTGCAGTCTGGCGCCTGCCGCTTGTACACCCTCCGGCGACGGACGCCGACGTATCGCTGCTGTTCGTGCTGCGCGATCCCCTGATCACGCCGCGCGCCGAGGAGGAGGATGCGCGCCGCCTTGATGAGGGCAGGGCGGTGGCACGGGCAATCCTGCGGGCAAAAGACGAACTCGCTGCCCGCAATGGCCGTCCGGCGGCATGGTCGGATGTGATGATGCTGGTGAAGAAGCGCGCCTATCTGACCGCATATGAAAGCGCGCTGCGCGAGGCCGGCATCCCGTTCGTCTCCGACAAGCGCGGCGGCTTGCTGGAATCGCTGGAGGTCGCGGACCTGATGGCGCTGCTGACTTTCCTGATCGTGCCGGGCGATAACCGGGCCCTGGCCCATGTATTGAAATCGCCGATCGCCGGTGCGGTGGACGAGGACCTGATCGCCCTGGCGGAGCGCTCCCGGCAGTCGGGCGAAGCCTGGTGGCCCTGCATGCAGACGCTGGCCCGGGACGGCGGCTCTGCGGAGATGCAACGCGCCGCGCAGCTGCTTGAACAATGGCTGGCCGTCGCGCCGCGATTGCCCGTGCATGATCTTCTCGACGTGATACTGCACCAGGGCGAACTGGTAGCGCGGTATGCGCAAGCGGCCCCGCCGCTGGTACGCAGCCAGGTCGTGGGCAATATAGAAGCCTTTATTGAACTTGCGCTGAATCTCGATGCCGGCCGTTACCCCAGCCTGCCGAAATTCATCGACGCGCTGCAGGTGTTGAAAAAAGGCGCCCAGACCGATGCGCCGGACGAAGCCAGCATCGATGCCGCGGCCGATGCGGTCCGCATCCTCACCATCCACAGCGCAAAGGGGTTGGAGGCGCCGATCGTCGTGCTGCTCGACGCCAATCACAGCGATCCGGCGCGTGATGATCTGGGCATCCTCTGCGACTGGCCGCAGGACGCCGACGCGCCGACCCACTTCTCCGCTTTTGGCCGCAGGCAGGAGCGCGGCGCGGCGCGCGATGCGCTGTTCGCTGCGGAAGAAAGCTTCAAGCAGCAGGAAGACTGGAATCTGCTGTACGTCGCCGCCACGCGTGCGAAAAGCATCCTGATCATCAGCGGCGTCGCCGGCGGCCGCGGGGCGCTCGCCGACGGCACCCTGGAAGGCAGCTGGTACCAGCGCTTGCAGGCGGCACAGCAGATCGATCTCGGCGACGTTGCCGGATCGCTGGCGCAGGGCGGCCTGGCGGGCGAGGACGAGTTCAGCCTGCCGTTGTTCGACCCGCCGCCGGTTCCCGGCATGCTCGTCGACGCCAGGGCATTCCGCAATGACGCTATCGATGAGGGCGTGGCACTGCATGCATTGCTCGAACGGCTCACCGCCAGGCGGCAATGGCCGATCGATGTACCCGACGCGGAGACGCTGGCGCGATGGTTGCCTTGTCCGGTGGCGTTGTCCGGCATCGTGCGGGAACAGGCCTTGTCCATCCTTTCACAGCCCGAACTGGAGCGCTTCTTCAATCCGGCGCATTTCCGCCTCGCGCACAATGAACTGGACGTCATGATCGCCGGGGAGGTCATGCGGTTCGACCGTGCGGTTCTGTTTGAGGGTGAAGTCTGGATTCTGGATTACAAGCGGGACGTGCTGGATAGCGAGCTTCCGGCGTACCGGGAGCAGCTCGCCCGTTACCGGGACGC
The DNA here is from genome assembly GCF_036846085.1 of Noviherbaspirillum sp. NCBI lineage: Bacteria > Pseudomonadati > Pseudomonadota > Betaproteobacteria > Burkholderiales > Oxalobacteraceae > Noviherbaspirillum > Noviherbaspirillum sp. Next base: position 7,903 of record NZ_DAIUCO010000072.1, read on the forward strand.
GGCGCGACAGGTCTTCCCGGATAACAAAGTATTTACCGCATTGATCAGCGCCGACGGCCGGTTGCATCCGATCGATTGACGAGGAAGTGTCGGCGCCGACGTGGAAGCCCCGCGACAGGGGCACCAGGTGGTTTCAGCAGTGTTGACAAATATCAATTGCATTAAGGAACGCAAACCTAGAATGGATGAAAAGCGTTTCCATATTTAAACGCAATTTCCCATTTTGTGGAGTCAGGGAGGCGCTGAATGGCTGCATTCCATAGGGCAGTCTATCCATACTCGTTTGCCGGTGGCATCCGATGAATCCGATGCACCATATCCTGTACGTCGACGATTCCAGCAGTGACCGCGATCTGGTTCGGCGTATTCTGCAACGCAACAATACCCAGTTCAGTCTGACGGAAGCTGCCAGCCGCCGTGATGTCGAAACACTGATGGCATGCGGTCAATTCGACCTGGTGCTCAGCGATTTCAATATCGGCGGATTCCACGGTCTGCAGATCATCGATACCGTCAAGGCCCAGCATCCCCATACGCCTGTGGTCATCCTGACCGGCACAGGATCGGCAGAGATCGCAGTCGAGGCGATGAAGCGCGGCGCGGCGGATTACCTGCTCAAGACACCTAACCAGCTCAGCCGCCTGCCGGATTCGATCCAGACTGCAATCGAGCAGACCCGCCTCAAGGGTGAACAGGACCGGGTGGAAAAGGCGGCACGGCGGATTTTCCGTGCCCGCCGCGTCATGGCGGAATGCAATCATGCGCTCGTCCACGCCAATGCGGAAGCGCAACTGCTGCGGGAGATGTGCCGCATCATGGTGGAAGTGGGCGGCTACCGGATGGCCTGGATAGGCTATGTCGACGAAGGCGCCCGCTGCATCCGCCCGGTGGCGCGGGCCGGCGAAGCCAGCCGCTATCTGAGCGAACTGCCCAGGCGCCGTATCGACCATGCCGATGGCGACAGCCCGGCCGCCATCGCCATCCGGTCGGGCCGGCCTTGCGTGGTTACCGACGTGACTGCCGCCGATGCGGGTGGGTGGCGCCAGCACGCATTGAACCACGGCTATTTCTCCGTCACGTCGCTGCCGCTCAAGGACGGCAACCGGGTATTCGGCGCGCTCACCATTTATGAAGCCCAGCCGCATGAATTCGGCCCAGACCAGATCACGATGTTCGAGGAGCTGGCGAACGACATTGCCTACGGCATCACCGGCTTTCGCACCGAGATCGCGCGGGTGAAGGCCGACCAGGCTCTGATAGAGACCGAGCAGAAGCTGGCCGGCATTCTCGATTCGATCGACAACATCGTCTGGTCGGCCTCCAGCACCGAATTCCTGTATATCAATGCCGTCGCGGAGCGGATCTACGGCAGGCCGCTTGCGGACTTTTACCGCAACCGGGATACCTGGTTTTCCGCCATTCATCCGCACGATCAGCCCAAAGTCCGCGCCGCGCTGGAGAAACTGCGCCGTCGCGGCGCGCTCGTGCATGAGTACCGGATCGTGCGTCCCGACGGCAGCATCCGCTGGCTGGAAGACAAAACCAAGGCGGTTTATGACAGTGCCGGGCGCCTGCTGCGCATCGACGGCGTGGCCAGCGACATCAGCGAACGGAAGAATTACGAGGCGCACATCAAATATATGGCCAGTCACGATGCGCTGACCGGGCTGGCCAACCGCAACCTTCTGGCGGATCGCCTTGCCCAGGCGATGCTGCATGCGCAACGCAAAAACCGGATGCTTGCGCTGCTGGTCATCGACCTGGATCGTTTCAAGGACATCAACGACAGCGTCGGCCATGCATTCGGCGATGCCTTGCTCAAGGAAGCCGCCGTCAGGCTGCAGCAGCAAGTGCGCAAGGGCGACACGGTGTCGCGCCAGGGTGGCGACGAATTCATCATCCTGCTGTCCGATCTCAACGATGCCGAGGGCGCGGCGCACATCGCTGCCAAGATATTGCGCGCCTTCGCGCAGCCCTTCACGGTCGGCAACCAGCGGCTGCATATCACGCCGAGCATCGGCGCCACCGTTTATCCCGGCGATGGCGCCGACAGCGAAACCCTGCTGCAGAACGCCGACATCGCCATGTACCGGGCCAAGCGCGAGGTCGGCCACGGTAACGGTTTCCAGTTCTATTCACTGGAAATGAGCATCCGCACGAAGGAGCGCATCGTGCTCGGCAACGCGTTGCGGCGTGCTGTCGAACGTGAAGAATTCGAACTGTATTATCAACCCAAGATAGACCTGCGGAGCGGTGAACTGATCGGGGCGGAGGCGTTGATACGCTGGCGCAGCCAGGAGCTTGGCATGATCCCGCCGTCGCAATTCATTCCGCTCGCGGAGGAAATCGGACTGATTGTGCCGATCGGAAGCTGGGTGCTGCACACGGCCTGCAGGCAGAACAAGGCGTGGCAGGATGAAGGACTGCGCCCGATTACGGTATCGGTCAATCTGTCCGCCCACGAATTCCGCCAGCCCGGACTGGCGCAATCGGTCGCCGCGGTGCTCGGCGACAGCGACCTTGACGCCCGATTCATTGAACTTGAATTGACGGAGAGCATGGTGATGGGCAGTGCCGAGCAATTCGGTGCGACCATGCGGGCGCTGAAAGAACTTGGCGTCGAATTGTCAATCGACGATTTCGGCACGGGTTATTCCTGCCTCAGTTATCTGAAGCGCTTTCCGCTGGACCGACTGAAGATCGATCGTTCATTCGTGCGCGACCTCGCCACCGACCCGGACGATGCGGCCATCGTCCGCCTCGTGATCTCCCTCGGCCACAGCCTGAATCTTCGGGTCATTGCGGAAGGCGTGGAGTCGAACGAGCAACTGCAGTTCCTGCGTGACGCGGGTTGCGATGAAATGCAAGGCAATCTTTACAGCGAACCGTTGCCCGCAGATCGTTTTCGCGCATTGCTAATGCGTTCTGGTTCCATGCCGGACGTCGCTGCGCATCGGTAGAGGCCGGACGCCGATGCGTTGCAGGATCTGGTTCTCGAATTGATCACCCGGCAGCGGCGGACTGAAGTAGTAACCCTGGATTTCATCGCACTCCTGCTGCTGCAGGAAGCGGAACTGCTCCACCGTTTCCACGCCTTCGGCGATCACCTTTTGTTTCAGGATCTTCGCCATGCTGATGATGGTGCAGATGATCGCCGCGCTGTCGGGGTCGCCGACGATATCCTGCACAAAGGATTTGTCGATCTTGATCGTATCGATCGGAAAGCGCTTCAGGTAGCTGAGGCTGGAATAGCCGGTGCCGAAGTCGTCGATCGACAGGGCGACGCCGATATCCTTCAGACTCTCCAGAAGCGCGATGGTGACTTCCATGTCCTGCATCGTCACGCTCTCTGTCAGTTCCAGTTCAAGATAGCGCGGTTCGAGGCGTGTCTCGTGCAATACCCGCGACACAAGCTGCAGGAAATTCTTGTCCTTGAACTGTACCGCCGATACGTTGACCGATATCGGGATCGGCGGATAGCCTGCATCCTGCCATGCGCGGTTCTGCCGGCAGGCTTCGCGCAGCACCCATTCGCCCATCTGGACGATCAGGCCGCTTTCCTCCGCGATCGCGATGAACTGCGCTGGCAGCAGGACGGTGTTGTCCGCCGAATGCCAGCGCAGCAGTGCTTCGGCGCCGGTCAGCCGGCCGGTAGCAATGTTTAGCTTGGGCTGGAAATACAGGATGGATTCTTCCCGCGCGATGGCCTTTCGAAGGCTTCCTTCGAGCGCGAAGCGCTGTACCGCCCGCTCATTAATGTGACGGGCGAAGAACTGGTAGTTGTTTCGTCCCTGCGCCTTGGCCTGGTACATCGCCGCGTCCGCATGCTTGATGATGGTTTCGCTATCTTCGCCGTCCTCGGGGCAGATGCTTATGCCGATGCTGCCTGAAATATGCAGCTCATGGCCGTCGATGAAGTAGGGCGCGCTGATTGCCGTCAGAAGCTGATGGGCCGCCCGTGCCGCCCCGATGGTGTCGCTGACTTCGTGCAGCAGAATGATGAATTCGTCGCCGCCCTGGCGGGAGATGGTGTCCGTTTCACGCATGCATGCCTTGAGGCGCCGCGCAATCTCCTGCAACAGATGATCCCCGACGAGATGGCCCAATGTATCGTTGACATGCTTGAAGCGATCGATATCCAGGAACATCAGCGCCGTCCTCGTGCCGTGTCGCAGCGCCAGTGCGATCGCATGCGATAGCCGCTCATTCAACAGGACACGGTTCGGCAGATCCGTGAGGAAATCATGCTGCGCAAGATAAGTCATGCGCTGCGTCATCGTACGCAAAGCGCTGACATCGCGGAAAACCAATACCGCACCAATCACCTTGCCATCGCCGTCGTGCATCGGCGCGCAGGAATCGTCCACCGCCGATTCGGAACCGTCCCGGTGAATCAGCACGCAATTGGAAGGCAGATGGGATGGCCTGTTTTCATGGAGCGCGATGTCGATCGGCGTAGTGACCGCCTCGCGGGATACGGGATCCACGAGTTTGAACACGCTGTTGATCGGCATGCCGTTTGCGTCGGCCGCAGACCAGCCGCTCATCTTTTCCGCTGCCGGATTCAGGTAGGTGATCCTGCCGTCGGCGTCGGTGGTGATCACGCCGTCACTGATGGACTTCAGCGTCACGTTCATCCGTTCATGCTGATGCACCAGCCGCTCCTCGGCGGCGCTGCGCTCGACGATCTCCTCCTGCAGCTGCCGGTTGGATTGCGATAGCGCATCGATATTGCTTTTCAACTTGTCCAGCGCCTGTTGCACGTCGTGCTCCGCCCGGTCCCGCTGCATATCGAGTTGCAGAAGCAGCCGCGCATTCCACAGGATGAGGGCGGTAAAGAGCGCCATGGTGGAAAGGGTGTACAGCACCAGCCCGAACGTTGCATCGAACACGCCTGCTTCCTGTCCCCAGAACTGGATACGGTCGATGACGATCGGAATCAATATGGCGGAAGGCAAAAGCATGCGTGCGGTAATGCCGCCTGCGCTGCGGTTCGTAATGAGCGCCATCAGGCCACGATCAGGGCGCGCTGCCAGAAAGCCGGCGCACAGCAGGATGGATAGAAGGGTGCTTGGCAATGCAACGGTACCGAAATAAGGTGTCTCGTACAGCGCACTGCGCCCATATAGATATCCGATGGCCGGAATGAGTGCATTGCACATCGCGATAAGCACCAGCGCATCCGTCCAATTGGCCCGGGCATTCCTTGCAGCGACGAAGAGCGCGGTTCCGACGAGCGTGAAAATGAGGGCGGCAACGGCGGACATGCGCCCGGGCGATAGAGTCGATCGCGACGGCTGTTCCGTAACGAATAGTTGGTCGATGCCGAAGTCACTGCCGGTTGCATACTCCGCCAATGTCAGCAAACCGATCACTGCGGTAAGCAACGCGGCAGCCTGAATCGCCAGTACGGCAAATTTTCCGGAGGGACGTGCCGCCAGCAAGCACAAGGCCGTGCCGGAAAGGATCATGCAAATGCCGGCATTGAACTTGACCGTCAATTGTCCCGGGAGGAATGAAGTGAGTATCCAGGTGGAGGTCAGCCAGCCTGTCAATACCGCAACCCCCGCCAACGCTACGATGATTCCGGCAATTTGGGCAAAGCGTCTGTACTGCGTTCGAACACTGGAGGGTTGCAGCATGCGTATCGTTAAAGGTGCTCCGGCGGAGTCCGAGGATTCCACCGTCTCTGGGAAATGGGATGGACAGGAGTTGAATACGACAGCCATCGACGAAAGGTGGCTCACTGAAGATACATGCCGACGTACGCGTGCTTATGGCGCAGTATCAAATGTTGTTTCGATAAGAGGTGCCGCCGGGTGCAAAAGTTCCGTCAGTAATGATTTACCCAAAGCCCATATAACGAAAAATGGACTCTTCATGTTGTCATTGTTTTATTGCAATATGCTCAATTTTGGAAGTGTCTTGTCGTGAACAACCGCGTTAACTGGTGTCGGCAAGACATCTGCTGTGGCCTCGTACTGGATTGCAGATCGATAAAGCGCCGGAAGAGCCGACCCAGGGCATCCTGATGGATATCAGCTAGTTCGTGTCCGGCGCGGGGAAGGGTCTCATCGAATAACTGGCGGCATGACGATCATTGCATGCCTTGCGTCACATCAGCAGGGGCAACCCATCAAACCAAATGTTCTTCGTAGCGTATGGGTACATGGCCATGCCTTGGTTTTGGCATCGTTTCCGGCCTGCTCGTTTGCCGGGTCTTTTCGTCTGTGGCATCGCGGTCCAGGCCAATATCCTGGCGCGAAGCCGGTCGATGAGGCCGGCGTCACAAAACAGAAAGACGTGGAGAGCGTGGACCGGATGATCGACATCATCAGAGAGTGCGGTGCGGCCGGCGATGAACGGAAGACCGCCATCGAACAGAATGCAATCAAGCCGGCGCGGCACGCACAGCGAAGCGCATCTGTGCGTGCATCATCGACCGCAAACGTGCCACGTCTTCTACGAAACGGACTGCGCCATTGCCTGCTGCTCCTAAAGACCATTGGGAAGAGTAGCGATGCTGCCGTCCACAGGACGGGTTCGGATGCGGAGATGGAAGTGCGCGTCAAAATGAGCCGAGGTCAAGCGTCCGGGAGTTTTATGTATTTCTTTCCTTCCTGCCGGTCAAGCCCAAGTTGTTGCAGATGACACGTGCCATGAAAAAAGATTTCCAAGTGATTGAATCTATTGACGGAAAATCGCTTGCGCCTCTATAGTTGCAGCATGGTTTCCGAATTTCATCTTCTTTCCGAAAAAATCAGCCGCCTGGCGGAACTCGTGCAGAACCTGCGGCGCGAGAATACCGACCTCCGGCTGGGAATGGCGGCGCTGACCGAGGAAAACGCCGACCTTGCGCGGCGCATACAGGAAGCGCATCAGCGCGTGTCCGCATTACTGGAAAAAATTCCGGTGCCGAACCATGATGAGGAGATCACATGATCCAGCTTGACGTCACCATCATGGGACAACCGTACAAGCTCGCCTGCAAGGATGGTGAGGAAGCCGCATTGCGTGAAGCGGTTGCCTACCTCGATGGGAAGATGTGCGCCATTCGCGATGCCGGCAAGATCAAGGGCAATGACCGCATCGCGGTGATGGCTGCGCTTGGAATCGCCGCAGAATTTCTTTCGTCGAAATTACCCGACGGCCCGCTGGCAGACATGTCGCTGTCGGAAGTCAGGCAAAAGATTTCTTCCATGCACGCCGTGCTTGATGCCGCCCTCGCGCCGCAAGAAAATCTCTTTTAAATTTCGCCAAACCCTTTGACAGAAAGTCCGATTCGGTTACACTAAAACCTCCTGCCGTGTTCGCGATTGTCATATATTCCTTGAACCATTTATGTGCATCGGTTGCGGAAATTCGTTCGATGGGAGTGCGCGTCGCTAGTCCGATGAACCCGAAATTGAACTAACTGTGACCACCTTGAACCCTTTGGTTCGGGATGCCGGCAAAAACGGCACAGGCGGGGCTAAATTCCAGGCGGCTGCATTTTATGCAGCCGCTTTTTTGTGCGCGCCTCATTCGCGGATCACTCACGGATCATGAACATGCAGTACTGGCTGATGAAATCGGAACCGGACGAGACCAGCATTGATGATGTGCTGGCTGCGCCGAATGCTGTCGTGCCGTGGATCGGAGTGCGAAATTATCAAGCGCGCAATTTCATGCGCGACCGGATGCGCGTCGGCGACGGGGTGCTGTTCTATCACTCGAGTTGTCCGCAGCCGGGAATTGCCGGTGTGGCGGAGGTGGCCAGCACGCCATATCCCGACCCGACGCAGTTCGATGCCCGCAGTCCGTATTTCGATCCGGCGGCCACACCTGAAACACCCCGATGGATGCTGATCGATGTCAGGGCGAAGAGGAGGACGCGTTTGATGCCCCTGGCAGAACTGCGCGCGCATCCCGACCTGGCGGACATGCAGGTGCTACGGCGCGGGAATCGCTTGTCGATCACGCCGGTCGCTCCGGCTGAATGGCGTTGCATCATGCGCGAACTGGACATGCCAACCTGATGAGAAAGACGTTTGAATGGATCTGACTTTAATCGGCATCTTGCTGGTGCTGGGTGCGGCGGTTGGTTTCGCCGCTGGCTTGCTTGGCATCGGTGGCGGCATGTTGCTGGTGCCGTTCATGACCATGATCCTGACCGCGAAGGCGTTTCCCACCGAGCATATCGTGCACATGGCGATCGCCACCTCGCTTGCGACGATCATGTTCACCTCGATCTCGTCGGTGCGGGCCCATCATGCACGCGGCGCAGTCATCTGGCGTATCGTCAAATTGTTCACGCCCGGTATCCTGATCGGTTCATGGATCGGACCATGGATCGGCGCGCAGATGAATTCCGCGGCGCTCGCCACTTTCTTCGGGCTGTTCGTTACCTTCTCCGCGACGCAGATGCTGTTCGACCGGAAGCCGGCCGCATCGCGCGACCTGCCGGGGCCGGCGGGCATGACTGCCGCGGGCGGGACGATCGGCGTGCTGTCCGGCCTGGTTGGCGCCGGCGGCGGATTCGTATCCGTGCCGTTCATGACCTGGTGCAACGTGAAGATTCATAATGCCGTTGCGACCAGCGCCGCGCTCGGCTTTCCGATCGCGTTTGCCGGAACGCTGTCGAATATCTTCTTCGGATTGAATGTGCCAAACCTGCCGGCCGGATCGCTCGGTTATATCTATCTGCCGGCATTGCTGGTGATCGCCATTGCGAGTGTCAGCACCGCGCCCCTCGGCGCACGCACCGCGCATGCGCTTCCCGTCAAATCGCTGAAGAAGGTGTTCGCCTTCATGTTGTATGCACTGGCAGCCTACATGCTTTACAAGGCATTCAGGTAGCCTGCCGCTCCGGCGAGAACTGCTCGCGCAGTACGTTCTTCTGCACCTTGCCCATGGTATTTCTCGGCAGTTCGGCGACGAAGAAGATGCGCTTGGGTACCTTGAAATTGGCGATCCTTCCTTTCAATTTGCTGATGACGGCGTCTTCCTCCAGCGTCACGCCGGGACTCCTGACCACGATCGCCGTCACCGCTTCGCCGAAGTCGGGGTGTGGCACGCCGATCACCGCAGATTCAACCACGCCGTCGATCTCGTCAATGACCGCTTCGATTTCCTTCGGGTAGACGTTATAGCCGCCGGAAATAATCAGGTCCTTGCTGCGTCCGACGATGGACAGATAACCCTTGGCGTCGAATCTTCCGACATCGCCGGTCTTGAAATATCCGTCGGAGGTGAATTCCTCCGCCGTCTTTTCCGGCATGCGCCAGTAACCGGAAAATACATTGGGTCCCTTGACCTGGATGTCGCCGATTTCGTCCGTTCCGCATTCCTTGCCCTCGCTGGAAACGACGCGTACGGACACACCCGGCAAGGGCAGGCCGACCGTGCCGCCGATGCGTTCGCCATCATAGGGATTGGATACCAGCATCGTGGTTTCGCTCATGCCGTAACGTTCGAGGATGGTGTGTCCGGTACGTTCGATGAAGCTTTCAAATGTATCCAGCAGGAGCGGCGCCGACCCGGAGATGAAGAGCCGCATGTGCTCGCAAGCCGCCCGGTCGAAACCCGCTTCCGTGAGCAGGCGAACATAGTAGGTCGGTACGCCCATGAAGACCGTGGCGCGGGGCAGATGGCGGATCACTTCCTTGCTGTCGAACCTGGGCAGGAAGATCATCTTGCTGCCATTGAGCAGCGCGCCGTGCGACGCAACGAACAGTCCGTGCACATGGAAAAGGGGCAGCGCATGCAACAGCACGTCGCCCGGTTGCCATTGCCAGTAGTCCTTCAATACCTTGGCGTTCGAGGCGAGATTGTCATGGGTGAGCATCGCACCCTTGCTGCGGCCGGTGGTGCCCGAGGTGTACAGGATGGCGGCAAGGTCATCGGGCTTGCGTTCGACGGTGTTGAAGCTGTTCGACTGCAGCGCGGCTCTCGTGAGCAGGGAACCCTGCCTGTCGTCACCAAGTGTGAATACATGCCTAGTGCCCAGCTTGAATGCAATTTGCGACACCCATCCGAAATTGCCGGGCGAGCAAACCACCACCGCCGGTTCGGCGTTGCCTATGAAATACTCGATCTCTGCCGCACGATAGGCGGTGTTCAGCGGGAGAAAAACATGGCCTGCCCGCAGTGTCGCCAGATAGAGGATCAAGGCTTCCGGCGACTTTTCGACCTGCACGGCGATGCGCGAATTGCTCGGCAGATCCAATCCGGACAGTAGGTTTGCGATTTTCGCGCTTGCCCTGTCCAGATCATTCCATGAGTAGTACAGGCCATCATGGGTTTCGATGCAGCAGGCAGATTTATCTTCCGGAAAACAGGATTGGAACAGGGTGTAAAGATTGGCGTTCATTATTAAAAAAAGTTAGCGGCCGGTGAAATCAGGTGTGCGTTTCTCGATGAATGCCCGCACTCCTTCGCGATAATCCGCGGAGTCGAAAAATGCAAAGGCGGCGCGCAGCTCATCGGCAGTCAGCGGGGCAGGGTGGAGTGATAGCCGCCGCACCAGCAGCTTGTTCATGCGGGCGGCCAATGGCGCGCCTCGTGCGATACGTTCGGCGGTAGATCCGGCGTCGGCATGTACATCGTCGACGATGCGATGAATCAATCCCTTGTCCTTCGCTTCCGCCGCGTCGAAGACGCGCCCCTCCAGCAGTATTTCCAATGCAGCCGCCTTGCCGACCAGTTGCAGCAGGCCTTGCAACTCTCCCGGCGCCAGGGGAAACCCAAGTTTGTTGATGGGGATGCCGAAGCGGGATGACGGCGCGGCGATGCGGAGATCGCAGGCACAGGCGATTTCCAGGCCGCCGCCGACGCACACGCCATCGATGGCGGCGATCGTCGGATGGATGCAGGCGGCAATTGCTTCCAGTGCACCGGCGATGCTGATGGTGTGGTAAGCCATGCCTTGTTCATGATTGCTGCGCACGGTGGCGAATTCATCGATATCCGCGCCGGCGGCAAAGTTGCCGCCCTCTCCCTGAATGATCACGCAGCGCAAGGCCTGATCGGCGGACAGGGCTGCAAAACACTGTGCAAGCCCATGCCACATCGATATGTTGATGGCATTGAGCTTGCCCGGATTTGACAGCGTCACCCTTGCAATGACGCCTTCCTTGTCAACACGGATTTCTGACATGAGTTTGGTTTCCTGTAGCGTCACTCCAGCTTTACGCCGGCTGCCTTGACCACATCTGCCCATCGTTTGATTTCCGCATCCACCATGGCGCCGAACTTGGCCTGCGTCAGTTGCGGAATGTCGGAGCCGCTATTGTTCCAGGCGGCTTTCAGCTCGGGCGATGCGAGCGCTTTTTGCACTTCTGCGGCCATCCGGTCCACCACCTCGGGCGGTGTGCCTTTGGGTGCCCACATGCCATACCAGGTAGAGACTTCGTACCCGGGCACGCCGGCTTCAGCGGCGGTCGGCAGGTCCGGGAATCCGGGCGCGCGCGTTGCCGATGCAACAGCGAGTGCCTTGATTCTCCCGCCTTTCAGGTGCGGCGCGGAAGACCCTAATCCATCGAACATCATGTCCACCTGCCCGGCGATCAGGTCCTGCAACGCCGGACCGGCACCGCGATAGGGAATATGCGTAATGAATGTCCTGGTCTGCATCTTGAACAGTTCGCCGGCGAGATGATGCGATGTGCCGTTGCCCGCCGAGCCGTAGTTCAGCTTGCCGGGATTCTTCTTTACATACTCGACGAAGGACTTGAGGTCAGTTGCCGGTACTTTCTGCGGATTTACGACGATGACCTGCGGGGGCGTGGCGACCAGCGCGATCGGCGTGAAGTCCCTCTGGATGTCGTAATCAAGTTTCGGGTATATCGACGGTGCAATGGCATGGTGAGCCCCGCCGATGAAAAAGGTATAGCCGTCCGGCGCAGCCTTGGCGGCGATGCCCGCGCCGAGGGTGCCACCGGCGCCGCCCCGGTTATCGATCACCACCTGCCGGCCGAGCTGTTTTGTCAGTTGGGCGGCGAGCGGCCTGGCGAATGCATCGGTTCCGCCGCCGGCGGGAAAGGGCACGATGAAGGTGACGGGTTTGGCGGGCCAGGACTGGGCCAAGGCGGAAAACGGCAGCAGGAATGCCGCCGCAAGGAAAATGCGTCTGGTGTTCATTGGCTTGTCTCCATAGTGATTGGTATCGACGCTCTAACGGCGCCTTTTTCGATAGGCAATCAACAATAACACGATGCCGAGAATCATCATGGGAACCGACAACATTTGCCCCGCCGAGATCGTCCAGCCCGCGATGGTCACCTCGTAATCCGGTGTGCGGAAATACTCGGTGAAAAAACGTGCGCACCCATACCCCAGCGCGAAGACCCCGCTCACCGCCATCATCGGCCGCGCTTTGCGGGCGAACAGCCACAACACGATGAACAGCAGCACGCCATCGACAAGCGCCTGGTAAATCGGTGATGGATGACGCGGCAGGTTATCGATGTTGGGCCAG